>NZ_JARGEO010000029.1:0-624 GCF_029210525.1 Mycoplana sp. MJR14 | reverse complement strand
GATCGCTCCTCCCGGCCGCATGCCATTCCCAGGCAGGCCGGTCAGGCGCTGGCGCAGCGCATCATCACGCTTCGCCGCCAGCGCCTGACCGGCAAGCACATCGCCATCCAAACCGGGGTCTCTCCGGCGACCGTCAGCCGGGTTCTCAAACGCGCTGGCCTGTCGCGGCTCAAGGACATCGAGCCTGCGGCGCCGACGGTGCGCTATGAGTACGACCACCCTGGTGGCCTGATCCACCTCGACATCAAGCGACTGGGCCGTTTCGAGCGGGTCGGACACCGCATCACCGGCGACAGGACCGGCCAGAGCAATTCCCGAGGCGTGGGCTGGGAATATGTGCATGTGGCCATCGACGATGCCTCCCGCATCGCCTTCACCGATATCTTCCCCGACGAGAAGGCGATGAGCGCGGTCGCTTTCCTCAAGGCGGCAATCGCCTATTACAGGAGGCTCGGGATCACGGTCACCCGCGTCATGACCGACAACGGCTCCTGCTACAAATCGTACGCCTTCCGAGACGCCTGCCGGGACCTCGGCCTCAAGCATATCCGCACCAAGCCATACACGCCGAAAACCAACGGCAAGGCCGAGCGCTTCATTCAGACCGTGCTCAGAGAATGGGCC
>NZ_JARGEO010000028.1:0-822 GCF_029210525.1 Mycoplana sp. MJR14 | reverse complement strand
AGCCCATTCCCTGAGCGCGGTCTGAATGAAGCGCTCGGCCTTGCCGTTGGTTTTCGGCGTGTATGGCTTGGTGCGGATATGCTTGAGCCCGAGCTCTTTGCAAAGATCGCGAAAGGCGTGCGCCTTGTAGCAGGAGCCGTTGTCGGTCATGACGCGTGTCACCGTGATCCCAAGCGTCTGATAGTAGGCGATCGCCCGCTTCAGGAAAGTGGTGGCACTGGCAGCCTTTTCGTCCGGGAAGATGTCGGTGAAAGCGATGCGAGAGGCATCGTCGATGCAGACATGGACATATTCCCAGCCTACGCCACGGGAATTGCTCTGTCCGGTCCTGTTGCCGGTGATGCGATGCCCAACCCGCTCGAAACGACCGAGCCGCTTAATATCGAGGTGGATCAGGCCGCCGGGCTGGGCATAGTCATAACGCACCACCGGCACGGCAGGCTCGATGTCCTTGAGACGTGACAGACCGGCCCGCTTGAGCACCCGGCTGACAGTCGCCGGAGAGACACCCGTTTGGATGGCGATGTGCTTGCCGGTCAGGCGTTGGCGGCGCAGCGCGATAATGCGCTCCGCCAGCGCCTGACCGGTCTGCCTGGGAATGGAATGCGGTCGTGACGTGCGATCGAGCATGGCATCGCGCCCGCCCGCTCTGAAGCGCTCGACCCAACGCGCCACGATCTTGGCCGAGACGCCGTACACCCTGGCGGCCTGAGAGACGGGCAATCCTGCGATGACGGCAAGCGCCATTTCTTCTCGACGCAAAGGCGTCAGTCGGGCATTCTTGTGAATGTTCATTCGGAGCGATCCTGGAGGACTGAGGTG
>NZ_JARGEO010000027.1:0-856 GCF_029210525.1 Mycoplana sp. MJR14 | reverse complement strand
GGTCAGCGAGACCTTCAACATCGCCGTATCGACCTCGTCGAACAACACGGTGCCGACGGCGGTTGCCGACACGGGCGACGCCACCGAGAAGGGCGGCGTTGCCAACGGCGCAGGCGGTTCTGCCGCCAGCGGCAACGTGCTCAGCAACGACACCGATCCCGACGCCGGCGACACCAAGACCGTCACCGCCGTCAGCTTCGGGGCGACGGCCGGCACGCTCGGCGCGGCCTTGAACGGCACCTATGGCAGCCTCGTGCTCAATGCCGGGGGCACCTACACCTACACCGTCAACGAGAACCATGCCGCCGTGCAGGCGCTGCGACAGTCGACCAATACGCTGACGGAGACGTTCAGCTACACGATGCGCGACACCGCCGGCGCCACCGCCACGGCCAATCTGACGGTCACCATCCACGGCGCCAACGACGCGCCGGTGATCACGACCCAGACGGCCAACCAGAACGCCGTCGTCGGCACCGCCTTCTCGCTGGCGCTGCCGTCCAACACCTTCACCGATGTCGACACCGGCGACACGCTCGCCTACACCGCAACGCTTGCCAGCGGCGCGGCGCTGCCCGCCTGGCTGTCGTTCAACGCCACGACGCGGACCTTCAGCGGCACGCCGACGGCGGCCGATGCCGGTACGCTCGGCATCCGGGTGACGGCGACCGATCTCGGCGGCCTCGCCACCAGCGAGACCTTCAACGTCGCCGTGTCGACCGCGCCGACGACCTACAGCCTGTTCAGCGCCTCCAACACGCCGGCCCAGACGAACCTCAACGACGGCCAGCAACTCGAACTCGGCGTCAAGTTCCAGTCGAACGTTGCCGGTGAGATCACGGGCATCAAGTTCTAT
>NZ_JARGEO010000026.1:0-906 GCF_029210525.1 Mycoplana sp. MJR14 | reverse complement strand
GACCTCTATGCGGACCAGCTTGACGAATACGCGCAGCACTTCATCGGCTCTGCCGGCAGCGACGTCTATGTCGGCACGCGCTTCGACGATACGATCGAGAGCAAGGGCGGCAGCGACCTGTTTGGTGGCGGTGCGGGCACCGATACGGTGGTGTTTGCCGGCTCGCGCACCGGCTACACGATCACCGAGAACAGCAACGGCACGATCGCGATCACGAACAAGGCGAGCGGTGCGACGACGGTGGTGGACGACATCGAGTTCGCCCGCTTCAGCGGCAAGCTCGTCGATCTGGAGACGGGCGAGGAGACCGGCACCGGCGATGCCCCGACGAACATCGCGCTCTCGGCCTCCTCGGTGAAGGAGAGTGCTTCGGTCGGGGCGACGGTGGCGACGCTTTCGGCCACCGACGCCGACAGCACGGCGTTCACCTACAGCCTGGTCAACGACGCCGACGGGGCGTTCAAGATCTCCGGCAACAAGCTCGTCGTCGGCAAGAGCCTCGACTACGAGACGGTCAAGAACCACGCGATCGTCGTCAAGGTCACCGACGAGGGCGGCAACAGCTTCGAGAAGTCCTTCACCATCGGCGTGCAGAACGTCAACGAGGCGCCGACCGACGTGGCGATCAGCAAGGCGTCGGTCGCCGAGAGCGCTGCCGTCGGCACGGTGATCGGCACCCTGTCGGCGAAGGATCCGGAAGGCGGCGCGGTCACCTACAGCCTGTCGTCCAACCCTGGCGGCATCTTCAAGGTCGTCGGCAACCAGCTGCAGCTCGCCAAGGCGGTGGACTACGAGACGGCCAAGTCGCATGCGGTCACCGTCGTCGCCAAGGATTCGGCCGGCAACAGCACCAGCAAGGCGCTGTCGATCAAGGTGACCAATGCCGACGAGGCGCCTGCGGCGCTG
>NZ_JARGEO010000024.1:0-2500 GCF_029210525.1 Mycoplana sp. MJR14 | reverse complement strand
CATTCAATCCAATAAGAATGAACCAGTTGAGCGATCCGTCACTACCACCAGGCCCACGAATATTAACGTGGTTCCCATCGACTACGCGTGTCCGCCTCGTCTTAGGGGCCGGCTAACCCTGCTCAGATTAACTTTAAGCAGGAACCCTTGGTCTTTCGGCGAGAGGGTCTCTCACCCTCTTTATCGTTACTCATGTCAACATTCGCACTTCCGATACCTCCAGGAGCCCTCACGGGTCTCCCTTCACAGGCTTACGGAACGCTCCGCTACCACGTGCATTGCTGCACATCCTCAGCTTCGGTGCATGGCTTCAGCCCCGTTACATTTTCGGCGCAAAGACCCTTATTTAGACCAGTGAGCTGTTACGCTTTCTTTAAATGATGGCTGCTTCTAAGCCAACATCCTGGTTGTTTTGGGATCCTCACATCCTTTCCCACTTAGCCATGACTTGGGGACCTTAGCTGGAGGTCAGGGTTGTTGCCCTCTTCACGACGGACGTTAGCACCCGCCGTGTGTCTGCCGACTAGTACTCCCCGGTATTCGGAGTTTGGTTAGGATCAGTAAGACGGTGAGTCCCCATAGCCCATCCAGTGCTCTACCCCCGGGGGTATTCGGTCGACGCTCTACCTAAATAGATTTCGCGGAGAACCAGCTATTTCCGAGTTTGATTGGCCTTTCACCCCTAGCCACAAGTCATCCCAATCTATTGCAACAGATGCGGGTTCGGCCCTCCAGTTGGTGTTACCCAACCTTCAGCCTGCTCATGGCTAGATCACTCGGTTTCGGGTCTAATGCGACGAACTGAACGCCCTGTTCAGACTCGCTTTCGCTGCGCCTTCACCTATCGGCTTAAGCTTGCTCGTCACACTAAGTCGTTGACCCATTATACAAAAGGTACGCCGTCAGGCTTGCGCCCTCCGACTGTTTGTAGGCAACCGGTTTCAGGTTCTCTTTCACTCCCCTTGTCGGGGTGCTTTTCACCTTTCCCTCACGGTACTTGTTCGCTATCGGTCATGCACGAGTACTTAGGCTTGGAGAGTGGTCTCCCCATGTTCAGACAGGATTTCTCGTGTCCCGCCCTACTCAAGGACAATGAGTGTTCTACGCTTACGGGGCTATCACCCACTATAGCCAGGCTTTCCAACCTGTTCAGCTTTATTCCTCATTGCCACTGGCCTGGTCCGCGTTCGCTCGCCACTACTTGCGGAGTCTCGGTTGATGTCCTTTCCTGCAGGTACTTAGATGTTTCAGTTCCCTGCGTTCGCTTCTTACCCCTATGTATTCGAAGGTAAGATACCCTATCACAATGCTTGGAAACCCAGGCCGTTCTTTCAAACAGACTGGATTTTCCAAGCATTTAGGGTGGGTTGCCCCATTCGGAGATCCATGGATCAAAGCTCATTCGCAGCTCCCCACGGCTTATCGCAGCGTATCACGTCCTTCATCGCCTGTGCATGCCAAGGCATCCACCAATTGCCCTTACGACACTTGATCGTTCTCATTGCCAATGCTCATCCTTAGTTGGAAAGCGAATAGTTGTTAGCGAGTAGCGAATAGAATTCTCAAACTATTCGCTATTCGCTATTCGCAAACCCAACGGCGCGGTTACCTTTTACAACCACACCCATCAGATGCCATCGACGTGTTCGATCCGGTCACTTCATTGGAGCTACGCCGAGCAGCTCGCTTGTGCCGGATCATAAGACCAGCTTCTCGAGATCTGTCCGGGGATGCGCGGTCAGGCAACATCCATCAACGGGCCATCAGACGAAGACCGAAGCCTTCGAACAACGACACGTTCTGAGTAACAGGCTTTCCTTCCTACCTCCGATCCCTCATTCGCTTCCGGTCGGCTAGACCATTCACGACATCATCAGGACCGGGCTCGGACGTCTCAAACCCAACGGGTTCAAGACACCTGGAAGCCTCCAGACAGTATCTTCTCTTCACGATTTCATGCAGAACAGGCATCGGGCATGTCGCCGGATGCAAACTTTTACTTCTTCAAAGACAGGACGGAACATGGTGGAGCCGAGCGGGATCGAACCGCCGACCTCCGCAGTGCGATTGCGGCGCTCTCCCAGCTGAGCTACGGCCCCTTGACGGACAGCCAATACTCCAACCGGCGGCACAAGATCAACCACCCATCCACCAGACATGGTGGAGCTGAGCGGGATCGAACCGCTGACCCCCTGCTTGCAAAGCAGGTGCTCTCCCAGCTGAGCTACAGCCCCAATCTCTCGGTCCCGACGCGCTCATCGCGCTCCGGACGGCCTATCGGCTCAACAGAGAATGTTCGGCTGCCATGCCCCAACCAAAAATGGTGGGCCCGGGCAGACTCGAACTGCCGACCTCACGCTTATCAGGCGTGCGCTCTAACCACCTGAGCTACGGGCCCATTTACGGTAGAACTCAGCACGAAAGCCGTGGTCCTGTCTTTTGAAGAAAGAGAAACGTGGACGGCGGGTGACGCCTTTTTCGAGTGGGTTTGGCTAAGCTT
>NZ_JARGEO010000023.1:0-6565 GCF_029210525.1 Mycoplana sp. MJR14 | reverse complement strand
GAGGCGCGACTGGGTCGACGTCATGTGGGCAGAGGCGAAGTTGTGGACTTCGCCCGTTGCCTCGATGGCCGCCTCCTCGGTGCTGTTGGTCGGCACGGCGTTGGCAAGGTCCAGGCCGGTGATCCGCAAGGCCACGTTGCCGCCGATGAAGTAGCCGTTGCCGTCATAGGTGCCCGAGCCGCGCGTGCCGTATTCGATCGTGCCGATCGTGCCTGCCACCGTATGGGTCCCGAAGGCATACTGCAGGTCGCCATGGGCCAGCACATATTTGGACGTGCTGTCGGTGCCGTAGCCGATGAACATCTCTTCGCCCGAAAACGCAGCCGAGTTGTCGAACACCGGAAAACCGCCGCTGGAGACGTCGGAAACGAAGCCGCCGCGGACAAAGGCCTCGAAATCCATCCCGTTCGATCCCGAGGCATCGATGGTGATGGTTCCCCGCTGCTCGGGCGGATCGACGGGATCGGTGTCGTCGACATCCGCGACGGTGACCGAGAACGTCTTCGTCACCTCGCCGCCGCGGCCGTCGGCCACCTTCACGGTGACGTCGTGCGTTGCGGCGGTCTCGTAATCGAGCGCGCCGGAAACCACGAGCCGCGTTTCTCCGGATTCGGTGACGAGCGAAAACAGGCCGTCCGCATCGTCCGTCAGGGTATAGGTGAGCGCGTCGCCATCGCTGTCGGCGGCCGACAGGATCCCGACGACCGTGCCGTCCGGTGCATTCTCGTCGACCTGGCTTGCCGAAAGCGCCAGCTCCGTCGGCGCATGGTTGCCGACATAGTCGGTGAGGTCGAGCGTCTTGGCCATCACCGTCGAGACGCCGCTCAGCGTGGTCCGCCAGGTGACGACGACATTTCCGTCATCGAGCGTCGACACGGTCGGCAGTGCCGCCGTCGTTCCCTGGGTGCTGTTGACCACGAAGTCCTCGCCGACCGGGGCGCCGTCGCTCTCGAACACCCGTCCGCGGATGACGGCGGGGCTTTCGGCGGAGGACCAGACCATCAAGAAGCGGCCGTCGTCCAGCGTGCTGATGCTCGGCGTCAGCTGGTTTCCGGCGGTGGTGCTGTTGGCGACGAAGTCGTCGCCGGTCGCAGTGCCGTCCGCGTCGAACACCCGCGCGCGGATATCGCTGTCCGCACCATCCGCCGACCGCCAGGTGATGACGTAGCCGCCATCGGCGAGCGCTGCGATCTTGACGTTGGACTGCGCGCCGTTGGTCGTCGAATTGACCTCGAAATCAGCCGTTCCGACCACCTCGCCGTTCGCATCGAAATGCGTAGCACGGATCACGCCGCCGGAGGTGTCGCTGCCGGCCGTGTCGTTCAAGGTCCATGCGATCACGTAACCGCCGTCCGCAAGGGCGGCCACGGACGGCGTCAGCTGCCCGGCTTCGGTGACGGTGTTGACGACGAACTCGCTGCCGGCCGGCGAGCCGTCGGCATTGAGGATGACCGCGCGGATCCCGGTTTCGCTGCTGTCGCTGCCCTCCGCGTCCGCCGACTGCCACGCCAGCAGGATCCGGCCGTCGTCCAGTGTCACACCCGTCGGGGCGTTCTGGTTGCCGGTAACGGTGGCATTGATCGTGTAGTCGTCCGCGACCGGCACGCCGGTGTCGGTGAAGGCGCGCGCCCGCACGCCGTTGCCGGACGTATCCGGTTCCTGCCCGTCGGCGGACTGCCAGACGGCCAGGAAGCCGCCGCTGTCGAGCGCCACCAGCCCGGCCGAGCTCTGGGTGCCGGCGCCGGTCGTTTCGATGCTGAATTCGGCCGAAACCGGATTGTGATTTGCATCATAGATGCGGCCGACCAGGCCCACATTGCCGTCGACCGTCGTCTGCCACGCAACCACGAAGGTGCCGTTGGCAAGAGCGGTGACGGTGGGAGTGCCGGCACTGTTGATGTTGGAGATTGCAGTTTCAGTCATGGTCGCCTCGCATGTGACATCAAATTCGCGCTGCGAGAGCCCCGCAGACACAACGATCTACCCCTCGCGCCACGGCTGCGGCGCGATCCATTCGCTTGAAAGAAAGTCGGCGGCCCGCCGCACCCGCGCTGCAGATCCCTGGGCAAACGGCCGCCAGCGCGGCCCCGGGCGCGCTACCCGAGGCAGATCCCCGACCGGCCGGCGCCGTCCGGGAGCTGCGCACCGGCATTCCGCATCACAGCAGGAAGTCGCCCTTGTCGAGGGTGATGCCCTTGTCGATGTGGATGGCGAAATCGGTCTTGCCGTCGCCGTCGGTATCGCCGGTGACGTAGGTGTTCGAACCGCTCTTGGAGTAGCGCAGCTCGCCCGCCTTGTCGCTGAAGGCATCCGTGCCGATGAAGCTGAAGGTCTGGTTGCCCGACTTCGTGCTGTTGGCGTCGACCGCCTTCAGGTCGATGATGTCGCCGGAACCGAAGTCGAAGATGGTGTCGCGGGCGGACGTGGTCGAATCCGACGCCGCCTTGAACACGAATACGTCCTTGCCGCTGCCGCCGTAGAGGTCGTCGGCGCCCTTGCCGCCGTAGAGCGTGTCGTTGCCGCCCTCGCCCTTCAGCACGTCCGCGCCGGAGCCGCCGGTCAGCACGTTGGCGCCGCTGTTGCCGGTCAGCTTGTCGGCGTGGCTCGTGCCCGTCAGGTTCTCGATCGACACGTAGCTGTCGCCCTTCGCCTCGCCGGCATTGCCCGAAGGCTTCGTCAGGCTGGCGGTGACGCTCTTCGAGGCGCCGACATAGGACGCGGTGTCGTTGCCCGAGCCGCCGTCGAGCCGGTCGCCGCCGGACCCGCCGTAGAGCGTGTCGTTGCCGCCTTCGCCCTTCAGCTGGTCGGCGCCGGCATAGCCGTAGACCCTGTCGCTGCCGGAGCCCGCCTTGATCAGGTCGGCGCCGACGCCGCCCTTCAGCGTCTCGGCCCTGGAGCTGCCGCCGATGGTCTCGACGACGTCGGAGATCTTGATCGTGAAGGTCTTCGTCGCGCTCACGCCGTCGGCATCGGTGACCTTGAGCGTGACCGTGTCGGACTGCACCTTTTCATAATTGATCGCCTTGGCGACCGTTAGCGTGGTCCCCGACAGCTTGAACAGGCCGCCGGCCGTGTCGGTCAGCGCGTAGCTGAGCGCCTTGCCTTCCGGATCCTTCGCCGAGAAGGTCCCGACCGTCGTGCCGGTCTTGCTGTTCTCCGCAATCGTCGCCTTGGACAGCGCAATCGAGGTCGGGGCCTTGTTCGTCGGCGTCGATCCCAGTTTCGTCAGGTCGACGCTGCCGTCCGAGAACTTCGCGGTCTCGATGTTGCGCAGCGTGTCGCGGCCGTCATTGGCCCCCGACCGCTTGTCCGTCACCGTGACGCTGCCATCGGAATTCTTCGTCACCGTGTAGCTGGCCTTCGTGCCGCTGAAGACGGCGGTATCCTTGCCGGCCGCGCCGTCGAACGTGTCGTTGCCGCCGTTGCCGCGGACGGTGTCGTTGTATTTCGTGCCGCGATAGGTGTCCGCGCCGGTCGAGCCGACCACGTTGTGCGCCTCGGCCCAGAGGAAGCTCTCCAGCGCCGCCGGCTTGGAGGTGCCCCCGCCGTCATGCGCGCCGCCCATCAGCCCGTAGATCACCTCGTGCACGTCGCCGCGCACGCCGTAGGCGTTGTAGATCTTCAGCCCGCTGATCTCGATCGGCGTCTCGACATTGGCGATGTGGCCGTCCTCGACGTCGAACGAGCCGTTGGAGGAATTGTAGCTGTCGCCGAGCGTCGACAGCCGCACGGTCGTGAGCGTGCCCGAGAGGGTGTGGTCGTTGAAGTAGTAGTTGAAGTCCTTGCCATCGAGGATGATCGCCTTGGTATCCCCCTCCTTGCCCTTCACCACCTTGTCGAGAAGCACGATCTGGTCGCCTTCGAACTGGCTGGAGCCGCCGAGGATGTAGGGCCAGCCCGTCGGCACCAGCGTCGAAAAGAAGTTCGTGAACGCCGTGTTGAAGTTCACCCCCTTCGATGAACCGAGTTCGGCGGTAAGCTTGATGGTGATCGTCATCTCGTCACTCCCGTTACGGGCAGCCGGCCGGTCCGCCGCGCCATGGCGGACGGGCCTGCGGCCCCAGTAGGCCCTGTCAGGCATGGTGGGCGACGCCCGCGGGCGCGGGCGCCGTCCGGGCTAGAATTTCATCGTCAGCGAAGCCTTGGCGTTGAAGCCGGGGCTCGGATCGGCGTTGAGGTACTGCGTGTACTCGCGGTCGAAGATGTTGTTCAGGGCGAGGTTCGCCGTCGTCGTCTCGTTGATCTCGAACTGGGCGAAGAGATCCACGAGTTCGTAGGCCTCGCCGATGAACCCGGTCGAGACATCCTCGTCCTTCTTGCCGACCACCGTCAGCCGCGTCCCCGCCGTCAGGCGGTCGTCCAGGGCCCGGAAGCCGAGCGTGGTGACGGCGCGGAAGGGCGGCACCTTCTGCAGCGTCCCGCCGGTCGTCAGGTTCTCCCCGTCCAGGATCTGGCCCGCGAGCCCCGCAAACATGAAGCCCGCGTCGTAGCTCGCCTCGAACTCGAACCCCTTGATCCGCGCCTTGGCGATGTTCTGGTACTGGTACCCGCCCGGGATCGGGAACATGATGAAGACCTGGTCGATGTAGTTGTCGACGTCGTTGCGGAAGACGCCGAGCTTCACGCCGAGCTGGTCCGAGCCGGTGAACAGGTCCTGGAAGCGCAGGTTGACGCCGCCCTCGATGGTGTGGGCCACCTCCGGCTCGAGATCGGGATTGGGGAAGAACTGCCCGACGACCGGTGGCGGGTGGAAGCCCTCGATCAGCGTCTCCGTGAGCGCCGGCGCGCGGTAGCCCTCCGAGTAGCCGCCATAGAAGGTGACCGGATCCCACGGCGTCACGCCGACGGTCAGCTTGGGCGAGAGCCGGCTGCCGTCCGTGTGGGTCTCGTCGTTCTCCAGGCTGTAGCCGTCGTAGCGCAGCGCCCCGATCACCTCCAGCCATTCCCAGGTCAGCTTGTCCTGCACGAAGGCGCCGTAGGCGACGCGGGTGCCCGGCGGCGTCAGGTCGTCGCTGCTGCCGAACTCGTCCTCGGTGCTGACCTTGTCGCGAAACACGTCGCCGCCATAGGTGACCTCGTGGGTGACGGCGCCGGTGTCGAAGGTCGAGGTGTTGAAGAGATCGAGCCCCGTCGTGCCCACCTTGAAGGACTGGTTGTCGCCGGTGAGGTCGCCCGTGCCCTCCTGGTCGGACAGCGTGCCGCTGTAGTAGATCTTGGCGCTGAGGTCCCAGAAGTCGGAGTCCGGCGTGTAGCGGTAGCCGGCCGTCAGCGTGTCGACCGTCACGTCGATGTCCCGGAGCAGCGTGGTGGTGCCGTTCTCGAAGGTGTTGAAGTAGCGGGACGCCGACAGCGTGATCTCCTGGTCGTCGGTCGGGCGGAAGCGCGCCTTGGCAAGCCCCGAGCGCAGGTCCTGCGCCGAATCCACCTCCGTCCCGTCGCCGGACTTGTAGTCGTCGGGCTTGAACCATGTGCCGGCGATCACGAAATCCGCACCGTCGCCGATCCGCGCGGCGGCCTCGCCGTGCACGGTCGGCCCGGGACCGTTCGTGTCCCATCCGAGCTTGACGCGGCCGCCCTTGGTGGCGCCCTCCTGCAGCACGTCGTCGGCATCGATGGTGGTGAAGCTGATGACGCCGCCGATGGCGCCGCTGCCGTAGACGGTGGCCGTCGGCCCGCGCGTCACCTCGACGCTCTTGAGCATGTTGGTGTCGAGATAGAAGGTGCCGTTGGCCTCGTGGCCGTTCTTCTGGAAGTTCTGGCGGGCGCCGTCGACCAGCACGTTGACGCGCCCGAAATCCTGCAGGCCGCGCATGTTGATCGCGGTTCCGGGATCATCCGCCGAGGTCTGCGTCGAGACGCTCGGGATCAGCGTCACGATTTCGGAGACCGGCGCGCCGGGCATCTCGACGCTGAGCTGCTCGCGCGACAGAGCGCTCGACCCGGACAGCGTTTCGAATACGCGCTCCCCGAGCCGCGTGGCGGTGACCACGATCTCCTCGAGCACCGTCGGCTCCTCGGTGTTCGCCGCCTGCGTTGTCGCCGCCGCCTGCGTTTCCGCCGGGACCTGGTCTTCCGCCTGGGCCTGCGCATCCTGGGCGACGGCCGGCCGGACCGGCGCTGCAACGGCGATCAGCAGCGCCAGCGCCGAAACGCCGAGCCGGAAGCTTTCCTTCAGCCCGGCGGACTGCCTGGAAATGGATATCATCGAGACGTGCTTCGGGGGGCGGCCATTCCGGCCGCCCCCTTCCCGCATGATCAGACCTGCATTCCGCATCACAGCAGGAAATCTCCCTTGTCGAGGGTGATGGCCTTGTCGATGTGGATGGCGAAGTCGGTCTTGCCGTCGCCGTCGGTATCGCCGGTGACGTAGGTGTTGGAGCCGCTCTTGGCGTAGCGCAGCTCGCCTGCCTTGTCGCTGAAGGCGTCCGTGCCGATGAAGCTGAAGGCCTGGTTGCCCGACTTCGTCGCATTGGCGTCGATCGCCTTCAGGTCGATGATGTCGCCGGAACCGAAGTCGAAGATCGTGTCGCGGGCAGACGAAGTCGAATCCGACACCGCCTTGAAC
>NZ_JARGEO010000022.1:0-10306 GCF_029210525.1 Mycoplana sp. MJR14 | reverse complement strand
TCCCAAGACCAGCAACTCCAACACAAAGCTTCCTCCGCATACGCGTCGAGGAGCTTTTTGCGTCTTAGGGCGAGCGCCGCGGCCGGCGCCTCGCAAGTCCCCTGAAGCATCGTGGAAGCAGGAGGGCGCTGCAGCTTGCGTGAAGCGCCGCGCCGGGCCGCCGCCTGCGAAAGTCTTAAGCGATGCGATGCGGGCGTCGACCGTCACCGCTCGGTGAAGGCCCTCGACATGCTGTCGGTGATCGGCTTGACGATGTAGCTGAAGAAGGTGCGCTTCTCCGTCTGGATCATCACCTCCGCGGGCATACCGGGCGTCGGGTGGAAGCCCTTGACCTTCGCAAGCTCCTCCGGGGGGAGCCTGACCCGCGCCAGATAGACGTCATGGGCCGGCATGCCCGGCTTGCTGTCCTCCAGCGCGTCGGCGGAGACGTAGAACAGGTCGCCGTGCAGCACCGGGGTCGTGCGCTGGTTGAGCGCCACCAGCCGGACCGTGGCCGTCTGCCCGACCGACACGCTGTCGATGTTGTTGCGCGGGATCTGCGCCTCGATGATCAACGGCACGCCGGCCGGCAGGATCTCCATGATCCCCTTGCCGCTCTCGATGACGCCGCCGGCGGTATGGTAGTGGGTGCGCACGACCGTGCCGGAGACCGGCGCATTGATCGTGACGCGACGCAGCACGTTCTCGGCCTGGCGCGACTGCTCGCGCACCGTATCGAGTTCGCCCTGGATCGCCTGCAGCCGGTCGAGCGCGTCCTCACGATAGGACTGTTCGGTGCTGCTGATCTCCTGCCGGCCCTTGACGATCTGCGCCTGTGTCTCGGCGACTTCCGCCTCGAGCCTGCCGATCTGTCCCTCTGCGTCGGCCATCGCCCGCTGGATGGCCTTCAGCTCGGTCTCGCGGATCAGGGCCTTGGCGAGCAGCTTCTTCTTGCTTTCCTGCTCTTCCCGCAGCAGCGCCAGTTGCTGGATGATCGACAGCCGCTGGCGGGCATAGCCTTCGCTGCGGAACTCCAGCGCCTTGATGTTCTGGCGCAGCAGCGACAATTCGTTCGACTGCTTCAGGCGCAGGGCCTTGAAGTTCAGCTGCTGGTTCATCAGGATCGAGGAGACGTCCGGGTCGTTGCGGTGCTTTTCCGCCAGCTCGGAGATCTCCATGTGCTCGTCGCCCTCGAACAGGGACGTCAGGCGGGCGGCGGTCGCCTCCAGCCGGATGCGGCGCAGGAACAGTTCGCGCTCCTTTGCGAGCGCCGCGGTCTCATCCAGCCGCACCAGCGGCTGGCCCTCCACCACCTCGTCGCCCTCGCTGACGAGCAGTTCCTTGATGATGCCGCCCTCATAGTGCTGGACGACCTTGTTGCGGCCGGTCGCGACGAAGCTGCCCTGGGCGATCACCGCCGCGGCGAGCGGCGCCGTGAAGGCCCAGGCCCCGAAGCCGCCGAAGGTGGCGCCGAGCAGGATGAGGCCGGCCGTCATCTGCTTTCGGATCGACCGGGGAACCTCCGAGTACCATTCGATGTCGTGAATTTTCGCTATGTCGGACATCGCGCCGCTCCTACTGCAACTGATGGCCAAACGAGCCGTTGTCGATCTGGATGCCGCGCGACTCCAGGGCCTTGAGCACGTCCTGCCGCATGCCGAACAGCGCCACGGTGCCGTTCACCAAGAGCAGGACCTTGTCGACATGGCTGAGCAGCGCCGGTCGCTGGGTGATCGTGATCATGGTGATCTTGTGTTCCTTGGCGTGCTGCAAGGCGCGCATCAGGGCGGCGTCACCGGCGCTGTCGAGGTTGGAATTGGGCTCGTCGAGCACGACCATGCGCGGATCGCCGAAGAAGGCGCGGGCCAGCGCGATGCGCTGCTTCTGCCCGCCGGACAGCGGCGATCCGTCGGCTGCGACGATCGTCTCGTAGCCGTGCGGCAGTGCTGCGATCATCTCGTGCACGTCGGCGAGCATCGCCGCCTTGTAGATCTGCTCGTCGGTCGCGTCCTGGCGCATGCGGGCGATGTTGGCCTTGATCGTGCCGGGGAAGAGCTGCACGTCCTGCGGGAGATAGCCGATGTTCTGGCCGAACTGCCGCTGGTCCCAGTTGCGGATGTCCATCAGGTCGAGGCGGACATTGCCCGATGTCGGCAGGATCGAGCCGACCAGCATCTTGCCGAGCGTCGTCTTCCCGGCGCCGGAATTGCCGATGACGGCAAGCGAATCCCCCGGCTGCAAGGCAAAGGAGATACCGTTCAGCACGACGCGCTTGGTCCCTCCGGGCACGTAGAGCAACCGCTCCACATCCAGGCGGCCTTCCGGTCGGGGCAGGTTCAGCCGTTCGAAATTGAGCGGCGAAGCCTTCAGCAGGCTCGTAATCCGGCCATAGGCGGCACGCGACTGGCTATACTGGCTCCACCCCTCGATGGCGCCTTCGATCGGCGCCAGCGCACGCCCGGCGATGATCGACGACGCGATCACCATGCCGCCGGTCATTTCGCCGTTGATCGCCAGGTGGGCGCCCCATCCCAGCATCGCCACCTGCGCCAACAGGCGGATCCCCTTCGAGAGGGCGCTGATGGCGATGTTGCGATCCTGGGCGACGACCTGTGCCTTCAGGGAGGCAGCCGTGTCCTTGCCCCAGATCTGCACAGCCTCGGGGATCATCGCGAGCGCGTTGATCACCTGCGAGTTCCGCGACATCGATTCGAGATGGAGGTTGGCCTTCACCTGCGACGTGTTCGCCTCGGCGAAGGGGGCGGCCGTCAGGCGCTGGTTGACGAGCGTGAGGATGAGAAGAAGAAGGGCCGTGGCGATGACGATCGATCCGAGATGCGGATGGACGAGGAAGACGGCCAAGACGAACAGCGGCGCGAGCGGGGCATCGAGGAACGACAGCAACGTCCTGGAGACGAGAAACGAGCGCACCTGCTGGAGATCGCCGAGGGTCTGGTATTCGCGGCCGTTGCTGTTGAGCGACGCGGTTGCGGCGGCGCTGAGAATGGGCGCGCCCAGCTGCACCGCCACCTCCACGGCCGTGCGCATCAGGATGAAGCGCCGGATGGCGTCAAAGATCGCCTGCAACAGGATGGCCCCGACGATCACGATCGTCAGCATGATCAGGGTGTCGAGCGAGCGGCTGGTCAGCACCCGGTCGGAGATCTGGAACAGATAGATGGGGACGGCCAGCACCAGCACGTTGGTGGCGAGCGTGAAGATCATGACGGCGGCGAGATTGATCCTGACGGCGTTGACCCCCGCCCGGAGGCTGGCGGAAAAATCCACCGGTCCGAGCCGCTTGTGGAAAGTGCCGCCGCCCGAGCCGGAGCCCTTGCCGCCGCCGCCGGAAAGGGACTTGTTGCCGGGCCCTTCCCCGGCTTTTATCGGACCGGTGTCGCCTTCGATCGTCACCAGGCCCTCCGGCCCTTTGGCGAAGGTCGGCTCGCGCTTGGCCGTCTCCGGCTTGGCTTCGCCAAAAAGGGCGCGTGTCCGCTCGCTGTTCGGCGCGACCGCCGGCTTGTCCCGCTTGGGCGCCTGCGCGACCGGCTCCACCACCGCCTGCGCGACCGGCTGGGGAACGACGTCCAGGACGACCTTCTCGGCGACAGCCGGCTCGATGATGGCCGGCCCGGCGATGGAAGGAGACGAGCCGGCGCCGCCGGGCTGGGGGGCGGGAACGGGTTCGGACGGGATGGAGGCCTCGGCAGCCTTGATCGGACGGGCAGCCTTCTCCGGCTGCGGCACGCCGCGCGGACCCATTCCCGGGGTCCGTTCGGGGCTGCCCGGCTTGGCCGCACCGTGCGCGTCCGGTCGCCGCGGATTGTCGTGGGACGGTCCGGGAAGGACCGTGGCCAGACGCCGTGGCCCGGCAGGCTGTTCGTTCTCCGGAGAGACGATTTGCCCGGAAACGATTCGTGGGCCCGGCTTGCTTGCCGGGTCGGCCTCGGCGCGATGCGCCGACGTCATGGCGACAGCCGAATCCGGCCCCTCGACAGCGGCGGCCTGGCACTGCAGCACGGCATTCTGGAACCGTGCATAGGCCTCGTCGAAGGTCGGCTCTGCGTTTTCCGAGGGCAGACCATGCGCGTGGTTGCCGTCGGCAACCCTCTTGCGGTTGTCAGACATCCGCCCCTCCCGTCAATGACCGAGTACGTGTTGCAGCCCGTCGTCCGTGGGCCCGTCATTGGCCGACGGGACGTAGACGCCGTGTGCCGCCTGCTGGTCGGCCTCGGCCATCGGGTTGTCGAGGAATGCGATTGCCTCGTTGACCAGCATGTTCGGATCCTGGCCGCCGAGGCGGTCGGGCTCGCACGAGATCAGCTCGGCCTGGATGAGCGTCTCCTGGGAGTATTTCTCGCCGCCGACATAGGTCTTGCCGAAGGAATCCAGGTTCACGATCGCGGCGTTGTTGATCAGTGCGTTGCCGCCGGTCGAGACGGTCCAGTCGCTGTCGAGATGCGGCTTGAGCTCGTCCATGGCCAGCGCGACCTGGTCGCAATCCCCGAGCACGCTGGTCTGCTTGATGTATTGCAGATTGATGATGTCTCCTTCGATGTAGAGCACGTTCAGGCCGGCCAGCCCGGCAAAGGCCTCGTCGGTCAGCACGCCCTTCGAAATCGTGTTCTTGCCGTCGGCGAGATCCTCGGCGGTTTCCCGATAGGCATCGGGCAGGACCGAGAAGCGATCCGCGCCGCCGATGTTGTGGATCGCCGCCTCGTTCCACAGCAGGTTGCCCGACGTGGAGGCCGTGCCGGTCCCCTTCGTCTGGAAGCCGTTCACGCTGCCGACCAGATCGTCGTCGAAGAGGATGTTGGTCTGCTGGATGATGCTGGCGTCGTAGATCGAGCCGCCGATGATGATGAGATCGTAAGAGAAGCCGAGGTCGAAGACGGACGACTGGTTGACGCCGGTATTGCCGCCGCTGATGACGTTCGTCGTCACGCCGGACGACGACAGGATCCCGACGTCGTTGTCGGTCTTGAAGATGAACTGCTCGAGCCAGTTGACCATCAACAGGTCGCCTTCGATCTTCGTCACGGCCCAGAAATCGGGGAATCCACCTTCTGTCGCATTCGCCTTGCCGTCGTCGTCGGTCAGGTCGGTCCGGCCGAACGAGGCAATGTTCAAGACGTCGTTGACCGCGGCGTCGCTGGCCCAGTCGCCGATGTCGGATCCGATCTTGTCCGCGTCCCAGATCGCGTTCGTCTGGATGATCGCGTTGAGTTCGATGTGGTTGCCGACGACCGCGGTCACGGTGCCGGCGGTCCAGAAGTTCTTCACGATGGCCTCGTTGACCAGCGTGTTGTCGCCTGCGGTCAGGGTCACGGAGGCCTCGACCACGATCGAGCCGTCCTCGCCGACCGTTGCGTTGCCTGTCCATTCGAGCGTTCCGTTACCGTCCGTCTCGTCTTCCTCGTCCGGTTTCTCGAACGCGTGGTAGTCCGCAAGCTTCGGCAATTCCTCCACCAGTTCGCCGTTGACGAAAATGCCCTCGATGCCCTCGCCCTGCTGGACGACGATCTCGAACTCGCTGCCGTTTCCCGCGGCGAAGCCTTCGAGGCGGGCGGAGATCGTGTTGACGGTTTCGATCATCTCCGCGCTCGATCCCGGGCGTTCCATCCCGCCGATCGGCGACAGCGCATAGGCCGCTTCGGCCGCGTCGAGCAACGCGTCGGTGTCGACGACCTCGGGCGAGAAGGAGAGACCATGCCCGCCGACGCTGAAATCATCATTGTCGGACAGACCGATCGCCTGGGTGATGTAGGTGACGACGGAGCCAGGCGGTTGCAGTTCCGGCTGGACGGCCGCGGCGGCGCCCGAGGCGACCCCATCCTGGATCCTGACCATCGGCGTTACGGAGAACTCCGGAAAGTCGGGCACCATCGGCGGCGGGGGCGGAAGCATGTTGGGAAAGCGGTGCGGGTCCCCGTCCATCGGGCCAGGCCCGGGCGAACGGTAGGGCACGCCGGGATCGAAGCCGAGAAATTCAAAGGGTGCCTCAAACGGCACGTCGTCGGGCGCCTGCTCATCGGGCTCCGGATCGGCGGGCTTGCGGGCGTCGAACTCCTCATAGGCGTGCCTGAGAAGGGCCTGCTCGGCATTCATCTGAAGCATGCCGATGAAATGGGCGATCTCCTCGGTGATCTTGTCCATGGTGATCATGACGCGATACTCCCCCGACGCTGGCATTTGCAGAAGACTGTGAGAGCGGTCCAGTGGAGCAGCTCGGGAGCGCTCCGACTGACAACCAGGAAAGTGCTCTACCCGAAGTGAACTGCGCAGCGCCTGCTGCGCAGTTCGAACGCCGGTGGCCTCGCTCGACATGGAGCGAGACCACCGCGTGACGTCATGCGTCGTCGTCTTCGCCGATGACGGTGTTGCTGAGATTGCCGCCGACCACGGTCATGTCGACCGCGTTCTGCTGCAGGTTGGCACCCATGACGATTTCCTGGTTGAAGGCGCTGATGCTGATCGCTGCATCGGCCGAAGCGGAGCTCGTGCCGGTGACATAGCCGTCATCGCCGTTGTTGGAGCCCCAGTAGCCGCCATCGCCACCGGCGCCGCCATCGCCATTGGTTGCCGTTCCGCCGGCGCCGCCGGCGCCACCGGCTCCGCCATAGGCCCAGCCGCCGTAGCCGTCGCCGCCGGTGCCGTCAGCCCATGCGCCGCTGAGGGCATGGCCGCCCGTGCCGCCTTCGGCCCATGCGCCACCGCCGGTGCCTGCGCCGCCGGTTGCGTCGCCGCTCGTGGCAGCACCGCCGACACCGTATCCGCCGGCTGCGCCGTCACCACCGGCGCCCGCGCCGTTGCCGGCGCCATAGCCGAGACCGATGCCTGCGCCGAGTGCGCCGCCGCCGTCTCCGCCGTTGCCGGCATCGGTTGCGGACCCGCCGCTTCCGCCTGCACCGCCTGCACCTGCGCCGCCGCCGGCACCGCCTGCGCCGCCGCCACCGCCGTTGCTGGCGTTGTCGACGTCGCCGCCGTTGCTGTCGACGAAGACCGGATCGATCAGGCCGAGGGCAACGCCGACTGCGGTACCGCCGTCACCGGCCGTCGAGGATGCGCCGTCGCCGCCGTCGCCGGCATCGCCGCCATCGGCATCGCCGCCGTCGCCGCCTTCATCGCCGTCGCCGGCCTTGTTGTCGCCGCCCTCTTCACCGTCGCCGGCAAATGCCAGCCCGGCACCGAGGCCGAGACCGAGACCGAGGCCGAGGCCGAGGCCTGCGCCACCGTCGCCGCCCTTGCCGCCGTCGCCCTTGCCGCCGTCAGCGTAGCCGCTGGTGGCGTCGCCACCTTCGCCCTTGCCGCCGTCGGCCTCACCGCCTTCGCCCTTGCCGCCGGCTGCGATGCTGGCTGCGAAGCCGCCTTCACCCTTGCCACCGGCTGCGAAGCCGCCGAGCGCGCCGCCACCGTCGCCGCCCTTGCCGCCTTCAGCGTCGGCGTCATCGCCGCCGTCGCCGCCGGTGCCGCCGGCCTTGATGCCTTCTTCGGCTTCGGCCTTGCCGCCTTCAGCCGTCAGGTTGAAGTTCACCGGACCGTTGTTCGATACCTGGGCGTTGTCGAGGTCGTCGTTGTCCTGGAGATTGGCGACCTGGTTGAAGACGTTGGCAACGTCGTTGCCGGCGCCGGTCAGCGCGCCGTTCAGCATGTCGTCGAACTTGATGTTGAACATCCCGTCGATCGAGTTGTGACCCTTCATGTCGATGTCGGCGAAGTCGTTGTCGTCAGGCCGATGGTGCTTGCCCGACGCTGCTGCGACATCCACGTTGACGGCCACGTCCACGGTCGTCGTGCTTTCGTTGATGTTCTTGTTGAGGTTGGCGTTTCCGTTCAGGTTCAGGTTGCCGTTGCCATTGAGGTTCAGGTTACCGTTGCCGTTACCGTTGCCATTCCCGTTTTCGTTGCTGTTCGAGTTGGTCGAGTCGCTCGACTGGGTCTGGTCCTGGCTCGAGGCCTGTTCCTGCTGCTGCTGTTCCTGCTGCTGCTGCTGTTGTTGCTGCTGCTGTTCCTGCGACGGATCCACGTAGTCCCAATTGTTGTTGTTCCGGCTCTTGCTAGACATAGCTGTACCCTCTGTTGCTGGGCCGCTACGGCTTGACCGCCATTCATCTTCCTAGGGTCTTGACCGAGCGGGGGTTGAACATGAGTTGCTGTCAACTGGCCTGTGCCCGGACGCCGTCGTCTCGGCGTTCCCGGGTCGCTCCAATCCGTTTGTTGGATTGTGTTACCTCCCTTCTGAACTCAGGGTGCGGCGGACGAAGGCCACTCCGGGCCTTGGCCATTTCCGCTTGCAGACCCGCCGAACGCGCTCGCGTTTCGTCGACCCGACCCAAGCCAGGTTGTAATTGTCGCGCCAACTTGCGCGCTTAATAAGCTGGCATTTTGAGCTAGGGGGAGGGTATTTGTGCGCCTATGTGTATGAGCCTGAGGACGTGCTACCACCTTTGGTGCAAGTCTGTGTACGTGAGCGTACTCAGTTCGCGTAGTATAAACGAATAGTTGTTTCGCTATATTTAATCTACTTGCTGCTCAACCTGTAGATATTGTCCCTATTTGGGGCAACCTGTGGGACACTAGCATGATCTGATATGGCTTTGAAAGCTTTACTTGTTTAGCAGCCGGCAGGAGTATGATTTCCGGAACCGCGGCGTCCCCCGAGCCGGATCGAGTGCTTTCGATGGCCGACCGGAAAAGATGCGCGGGCTTGGAGATATGGCATGCCGAAGTTGCAGGATATTCTGCTGCTGGTTGGGCAGCTCAACTACACATGGACGAACACGGAAAGCTTGCTGATCCACATGATTGCCGGCCTTGCGAAGGTGGACAAGGAAACGGCCATCGTCATCTTTCTCACCCTGAACACGACGCGTGCGCGGATCGATCTGGTCGAGCGGCTGACGAAGATGCAGAAGACGCCGGCCGAGTGCCGCAATGACGTGCTCGAGGCGACGCGGCGGCTCACCGAACAGGCAAAGCTGCGCAACAAGTACAATCACTGCATCTACTCCTTCGATCCCGACAGCGGGCAGGGCCTGACGCAGCTCATGCGCATTTTCGACAGCAAGGACGAAGTGAAGTACGGGAAGGTGGAAGCGCTCGACGACCAGGAAGTCGTCCGTATCAAGGAGTGCATCGCCTCGCTGGTCGCAATCAACCGCATGCTGTGGGAGATCACCGACAGGTACGGCTTTCCCAGATAGGAGCCGGCGGCGCGGGGCGGCACGGAATGGAAGCGTGTCGCCGGGGAGCGGCTATGGCAGTTGCGGCGGCCGAGAGGCCGCCGCAACCTGATTTGCGTCGATGTTTTCCCGGCCGCGCCGAACAGCGCGGCCCGGGGCGTCCTTAGAGGATGAAGTCGCTTGCTGCGAGCTTGACGAGCCCCTGCAGCTGGAGTTCGAAATCGTGGACGCCATCGCCGTTCGTGTCGGCCTGGATGACGGTCTTGTCGTTCGACGTTCCGGAGCGGTCTTCGAGGTGCCAGGCCAATGCGCCCTTGGCGCGATCGAACAGGGCATTCTCCGCCGCGATGAAGTGGAACGTGCCGTTGCCGGATGCGGACCCGTTCGCATCGATGACCGAAAGGTCGATCTTGTCCTGACCCTTCTGGAAATCGGTGATCACGTCGCGGCTCGATCCGGAACCCGTCTCGTTCGGGGCCTTGAAGGTGAAGACATCCGCACCGGTGCCACCCTTCATGGTGTCCTTGCCGGTTCCACCGTTGATGGTGTCGTTGCCGGCGCCGCCGTCGATGCTGTCGCTTCCGGCCTTCCCGTTGATGGTCTCCTTGCTCGCGGTGCCGACCAGCCTGTCGTTGCCGCTCGTGCCGTCGATCACCTTGTCACCCGGGGTGGGGGTCGGCGTCGGGGTCGGAGTGGGCTCCGGCGTCGGCGTGGGCTCAGGCGTGGGCTCCGGTGTCGGGGTCGGGGTCGGCGTGGGCTCCGGCGTCGGCGTGACGGTCCCGTCACCGGGCTCGGGTGCACCGTTGCGCGGATACTCGATGTTGCCGGAGACGACCGGGTTCGAGTTCTCGATGTTGTAGTAGCCGTAACCACCCTTCTCGATGTGGTTGTTGGTGATCGAGACGCCGGTGATCGGACCGCCGCTGGCGCGACCGTCGACATAGACCGGGTAGCCGGAATCGCCGAGCAGCAGGTTGCCGGTGACCTTGACGTTGGAGATCGGACCGAAGTCGTTCTTGATGAAGACGTCGGAGGTGTCGCGGCCGACGATGGTGTTGCCTTCGATCAGCACGCCGTTCTGGCCACCCTGGACCGAGATGCCGTCATAGTGCGGGTCGGAACCGGCCGCCTGAAGGTCGTGGACG
>NZ_JARGEO010000021.1:0-16745 GCF_029210525.1 Mycoplana sp. MJR14 | reverse complement strand
TCAGGCACGGTACGCGGCGTACGGCTGACACTTTGATCGAAATTCTATAGGTGATGTCGACATCGTAGCGTGATGGACGCGGCAACGGCGCTGCACTAGCGACGCCGATACGGGGTCCCCGTTACGAGGCCGATTGATATTCAGCCACTTCCGACTGAAAGCGGAGTTGCCTCCACAGTTCGCTCTGGTTGCCCAACTGGCACCCTGGCTGGCGAAGAGGCAGATTGCTGCGGCAGGCACCTGTTCCCTCGATCGCCGCTGAGACCGGTTGCGCGGCGCGAGGGGCCGATGAAGCGCCGGAGAGGGCTGAAGTTGAGAGGGATCGCGAGCCGGTCCCCCAATCGTCGCCGTCGCTTCCTGGAACGCCGAATGGCGGTTTTGACTCGGAATTGCTCGGGAGAACCAGCCGGTTTCGCGTGCGAAAGCGCAGGGTGCGTACCCGAATTCGGGCGGCATCAATCTCGACAGCATTGTCTCGAGAAATTATCTGTCGAGCATGAGCACGACGACCGAAGACACCATTGCGAACCGGATCAGCCGCGTCCTGGCCGACCGGATCATTGCCGGCACGTTGGAGCCTGGCGCGAAGCTCAAGCAGGACCGCATTGCCGAGGAGTTCGGCACCAGCCATGTGCCGGTCCGGGAAGCTTTTCGGCGGCTGGAGGCGCAGGGGCTTGCAGTGAGCGAGGCGCGTCGAGGTGTGAGAGTGGCCACCTTTTCGGCGGCAGAGGTCGAGGAAGTTGCGCGCATGCGGTCCGTCCTGGAGGGCCTGGCGCTTCGCCATGCGGCCCCGCATCTGACCTCGCACATCTTGGATCAGGCCGAGGCGGTTGCCCGGGCGGGCGACAATGCTGTCGATTTCAACCAGCAGGAAGAGGCAAACCGGCAGTTCCACCGGCTCTTGCTGGCGCCGTGCAACATGCCAAGGCTGCTCGCGGAGATCGACGATCTTCACATGATCGGATCGCGGTTCATGTACATTGCGGAGCGTGCAGGGTGGACGCCGCGCGTTGACTTGGACCATCACGCCATTCTCCGCCATCTTCGCATGGGCAATGTGAACGACGCGGTCCACGCCCTGGAGCGGCACGTGCTTCGGCTGGCGGAAAAGCCAAATCGCTTTCCTGGGAAGCGGTTGGCCGTGCTCTGAGGGGCCATCGGCTCGTCTCTGTGCGGTTGCAAAAAGGCCTGATCTACAGCCAGTGCGCTCTTGCGCGAAACCCTCTCCACAAAATAATAGATAAAAACGTAAGATATCTATTTATTTTCATGGGGGGACCGTAATGGGTCGGACGGCAGCGCCGCCAGCGTCTGAAATGGGCGATTTGGCATCCAGTTTTCGTACTTCGTCCGTTGAGGACGCGAAAAATATCTATAATCTGCCGTTCAATGATCTGCTGTTTCGGGCGCAAGCGATTCACCGCGACAATTTCGATCCGAACGCCATCCAGATGAGCCGGCTTCTGTCGATCAAGACAGGCGGCTGCGCGGAGGACTGTGGCTATTGCAGCCAGTCCGCCCACTATCCGACCGGTCTCAAGGCATCGAAGCTGATGGAGGTCGAGCGCGTGCTTGTGGAGGCGCGCAAGGCCAAGGAGGGCGGGGCGACGCGCTATTGCATGGGCGCCGCCTGGCGCAATCCCAAGGATCGCGACATGGATGCGCTGGTCGCCATGGTCGAGGGCGTGAGATCGCTGGGCATGGAGACCTGCATGACGCTCGGCATGCTGACGCCCGACCAGTCCGCCAGGCTGGCCGAGGCGGGACTCGACTACTACAACCACAATGTCGATACGTCAGAGCGCTACTATTCGGAGATCATCACCACCCGCACGTTCGAGGACCGTCTGGAGACGCTCGCCAATGTCCGAAGCGCCGGCATCAAGGTCTGCGCCGGCGGCATTCTCGGAATGGGTGAGACGGCCGAGGACCGCATTTCGATGCTGGTGACGCTCGCCAATCTGGCCTCGCCACCGGAGAGCGTACCGATCAACATGCTGATCCCGATCCCCGGTTCCAAGCTGCAGAACGCCGCGCCTGTCGACCCGATCGATTTCGTCCGCACCATCGCGCTGGCACGTATCCTGATGCCGAAGTCGCATGTCCGCCTGTCCGCGGGGCGTACCGACATGAGCGACGAGATGCAGGCGTTGTGCTACTTTGCCGGAGCCAATTCCATCTTCGTCGGCGATACGCTTCTGACGGCGGACAATCCCGGGGAAGATCAAGACAGGGCTCTGTTCCGCCGGCTCGGCCTGAAGCCGATGGAGTTGGAGCGGGCACGTTGATCTCGCCGGCAATCGGCCGCTACGAGGCAACGCTTGCGGGCCTCAGGCGCAAGTCGCGGTTGCGGGCTCTCGTGCCGCAACAGGGGATCGACTTCACCTCCAACGACTATCTTGGGCTCGCCTGCGCCCCGCGCCTTGCTGCTGCGATATCGGCCGCGATCGAAGAGGGGGTCCCGGTCGGCGCGGGCGGCTCGCGCCTGCTGCGCGGCAATCATTGGGTCCACGAGGCACTGGAAACCGAGGCGGCAGCCTTCTTCGGCGCCGAGAGGGTCCTGTACTTTGGCAGTGGCTTCGCGGCGAATGTCGCGCTGTTTTCGACCCTGCCGCAGCGCGATGATCTGATTGTCCACGATGCGCTGATCCACGCGAGCGTCCGTGACGGCATCTCCTCCAGCAAGGCCGCAGCCGCCGCTGTGCCCCATGGTGACGTCGAGGCCTTCGAGGCGGCCATCCGCCATTGGCGGGCCGCAGGCGGCAAGGGCTCGCCCTGGATAGCCGTCGAGAGCCTCTATTCCATGGATGGCGACCGTGGCCCGCTCCCCGCGTTGGCGGAGATCGCCGCCCGGCATGGCGGCTTTCTCGTCGTCGACGAGGCCCATGCCACGGGCGTCTTCGGCCGGGGCGGCCGCGGCCTTGCTTCGGGACTGGAGAGTTGCGGCAACGTCCTGACCCTGCACACCTGCGGCAAGGCGCTCGGCGTCTCCGGCGCGCTGCTGGGGCTGCCTGCCGTCCTCGCGGACTACATGGTCAACCGCGCCCGCAGTTTCATCTATTCGACCGCTCCGTCGCCGCTTATGGCAGCCGGTGTGCGCGAAGCGCTGCGGATGATGGAGGATGAGCCGGAGCGCCGAAGCCGCCTCGATGCCATGCTGGCTTTTGTCAGCGAAGAGCTCCGCTCGAAGCTCGGGATCAAGCCCAGCGGCTCGCAGATCCAGCCTGTGATGATCGGCGACAATGCGCGCGCGCTTCGGATCGCACAGCGTATGCAGGACGAAGGTTTCGACATCCGCGCGATCCGGCCGCCGACCGTGCCCGACGGAACGGCGCGACTGAGGATATCGATCACGCTGAATGTCGATGAAGGGCAGATCACCGCCATGACCGGGCGGTTGGCCGCGGCCATCGAAGAGGAAAGACCGTGAGTGCGCGTTTTGTCGTCACAGGTACGGATACCGGCATCGGCAAGACGATTTTTTCGGCGGCGCTGACGGCGGCTCTCGATGCCTTTTACTGGAAGCCCGTTCAGTCCGGTCTCGATGGGGAGACCGATAGCGAAGCCGTATTGCGGCTCGGCGGCCTTGCCCGCGAGCGGATCCTGCCGGAAGCCTATCGTCTGGTGTCACCGGCCTCGCCGCATGTTTCAGCCCGCATCGATGGCGTGGCGATCGATCCCGCCCGGCTCGTTCCGCCGGAATTGCAGGCGCGTCTGGTCATCGAAGGGGCAGGGGGGCTGCTGGTTCCGCTTTCCGACGATCTCCTCTACGCCGATGTCTTCGCGCGCTGGCAGATCCCGGCCATCCTCTGCGCCCGGACATCGCTCGGCACGATCAATCACACACTGCTCTCGCTGGAAGCCATGAAGCACCGTGGCATTCCCGTTCTCGGGATCGCTTTCATCGGTGATGAGAACCTGGAGACGCAGCGCATCATTGGAAGAATGAGCGGCGTCCGCGTGCTCGGCCGCCTGCCATGGATCGCAGATCTGAGCGGCGACCGATTGCACCGGGCGTTTCGTCAGAGTTTCGATCTACCAATGATAGCGGAGGGCCTCCGATGAGCCGCCCGACCGTCTGGCACCCCTTCACCCAACACGCGCTCGAGCCGACGATGAGACGCATTGCAGCGACGGATGGCGCCTATCTCATCGACGAGGGCGGCAATCGTATCCTCGACGCGATTTCCTCCTGGTGGGTCATCACCCACGGCCATCGCCACCCCAGGATCATGGCGGCGATCCGCGCTGCGACCGAAGCCTATGACCAGATCATCTTTGCCGAGTTTTCGCACGAGCCGGCGGAACAACTGGCGGAGGGCCTGATCGCGATCGCCCCGCCCGGATTGAAGCATGTCTTCTATTCCGACAGCGGTTCGACCTCCGTCGAGGTCGCGGTCAAGATGGCGCTAGGATACTTCCATAACCGGTGCGAACCGCGCGACCGCATCGTCGTGGTGGAGGGGAGCTATCACGGCGATACGATCGGCACGATGTCGACAGGCGAGCGCGGCGTCTTCAACGCAGCCTATGAACCGCTGCTGTTCGGGGTCGACCGGCTTCCTTTTCCTGCAGCGGGATTTGAGCAGGAGGCGCTCGACCGGTTCGAGGCCTATTGCCGAGGCGGACGCGTCGCGGCCCTGCTGATCGAACCTCTGGTTCTCGGCGCCGGCGGAATGAAGATCTACGCTCCGAGTGTGCTGGCAGGCCTGAAGGACATAGCCAGACGATATGGCTGCCTGTTGATCGCGGACGAAGTCATGACCGGCTGGGGACGGACGGGAACGATGTTTGCCTGCGAACAGGCCGGGATCGCGCCCGATATCCTGTGCACCTCAAAGGGGCTGACCGGCGGTGCCGTGCCGCTCGCTGCCACGCTCTCGACCGCCGAGATCTTCGACGCTCATTGGTCCACCGACCGGCGCAAGACGTTTTTCCATTCGAGCTCCTATACTGCCAACCCGATTGCCTGCGCCGCCGCTGTCGCCAATCTCGAGGTCTGGCGGAGCGAGCCGGTTCTTGAGCGCATCCGCGATGTGGAGGCCGCCCATCGCCGGCATCTGGCCCGGTTTGAAGGCGATCCGCGGTTCATCGATATCCGCCAGGCGGGCACGATTGCCGCGCTCGACCTCGCGGTGCCTGCGGGCGGCTATCTCGCCGAGGCTGGGCCGCGTATGCGCAGGCTGTTCCGCGAACGCGGGGTGCTGATCCGTCCGCTCGGCAACGTCGTCTATCTCATGCCTCCCTATTGCGTGACGGCGCAAGAGCTCGGGCACGCCTATGACGCCATCGACGAGGTGGCAACGATCGTCCTGGAGTGCACGGGATGATGAGCACGGCCGGTTCGTCGCGCATGACCGGATTCGGCCATGCCGTGCCACAGCGCTGCGTCACCAATGTCGAGATCGAGGCCCGGCTGGGGCTCGAGGCCGGTTGGATCGAGCGCCGGACCGGCATCCGGACGCGCTACTGGGCCGGGGAAGGCGAAACCCTGACCGGTCTGGCCGCCGCAGCCGGACGGATGGCGCTCGAGGATGCCGGCATCGGGAGAAAGGATATCGCGCTCACCTTGCTCGCCACCTCCACGCCCGATCACCTCCTGCCGCCATCGGCACCCTTGCTCGCGCATAAGCTTGGGCTCGAAAACTCTGGCGCGATCGATCTTGCCGGCGCCTGCTCCGGCTTCCTCTACGCGCTTACGCTCGCCGACGGTTTCGTCAGGACGCAAGGCCATGCCGTTCTCGTGGTCGCCGCCAATATCCTCAGCCGTCGCATCAATCCCGCAGAAAGAGCGAGCTCCGTCCTCTTTGCCGATGCGGCAGGCGCCGTCGTGCTGGTGCCACATGGAGACCGCGACCGCGGCCTACTGGCCGCCGAGCTTGCGTCGGACGGAAGCGGCTACGGCCTGATCCGGATTCCGGCAGGCGGAAGTGACCGTCCTTTCGCCCCGGGCATCGCCGCCGACGAATTCTTGATGACGATGCCGGATGGCCGCGAGGTCTTCTCTCGTGCGGTGAATCTGATGACGAACACGTCGCGGCGCGCACTGGAGAGAGCCCGGATCGCCGTTCGCGACATCGATCGCTTCGTCCCGCACCAAGCCAACGCCCGGATGTCCGACGCCGTTTGCCATAGTCTCGGCATCGAACGCGCCAGGACGGTCAGCACGATCGAAACCCATGGCAATTCCTCAGCGGCGACCATCCCGCTCTCACTGTCGGTTGCGAACGGCAAGAAGCGGTTCGTCGACGGCGAAGAGCTGTTGCTGACCGCTGCGGGAGCCGGCTTGACCGGAGGGGCGGCCCTGTTTCGGATTTAGGCGGCCCCGTCGCATGAATGAGGAGCTTCCTGCCGCATATGAACGATCGATCGCCTATGGCTATCAGCCCCAGCGGGCGTTCAAACGAGAGAAGCCTTCATCGCTTTCACGATGCCGGCGTCTGTGCGTCTGGGCTGCGGTGAAACAAAGCCGAGCTCGAGCGCCCTGCCGGCGGGGTTGGCAGCGGTCGAGCAGGACGAGTGGATTTCGCGGAGCGGCAGCCTCGCCTTGATGGCTCCGAGGGTCTCGAGGTTCACGCCGGATCCCGGCATGATCACGATGCGGTCGCCGGCATGGGCGAAACAGGCCGCAAGAGCGTCGATCCCGCCCAGGACCGTGGCCTGCCCTCCCGAGGTCAGGATGCGCTCGAAGCCGAGCTCGACGGCAAGGTCGATGGCCGGGGCGAAATCGGGGCCGCTCAGGTCGAAGGCGCGGTGCAGCGTCCTGCCCAATCCCTTCGCATGATCGGCGAGACGCCCGAGCACGTCGCGGTGCAGGCGGCCGTCGACATGGTTGGCGCCGAGCACCACGCCGGCCAGTCCGGCGGCGCGCACGGCGTCGATGTCTCCGAGAAGTGCGGCCATGTCCCCCTCGCCGTAGACGAAATCGCCCGGCCGCGACCGGATCATGGCGTAGACCGGGACCTGTGCCCCGGCCGCCAGCGCCATCAGGCCAGGCGACGGGGTCAAGCCGCCGATTTCCAGAGCCGAGCACAGTTCTATGCGATCGGCGCCGCCCGAAATCGCGGCGGCGAGTCCTTCGGGACTGTCTACGCAGACCTCGAGCAGAATGTTCTCAGGCATGGGCGATCTCCTGGAAGCCGACGGTGGCGGCCCCGATCAGGCCGGGTTCGGTGGTCAGTTCGGCCTTGACCAACAGCGGGTCGGCGGCGCTGCGCAGGGTGCGACGGCGCACCTCACGGTCGAGCGCGGCGATGAGCTCCGGCACGTTGGAAAGCCCCCCACCGACCGGCACGATGGAGGAGCCTATGATGTTGAGCGTCAGCGCCAGCGGCACGCTGACCAGCTCGAGGTAGATCTCGAGCGTGCGGCTCGCCTTCGCCTCGCCTTTCCGCCAGCTGGCGATTATGTCCGTGCTGGGCAGGACCTCGCCGCAAAGAACATGGTGCAGCCTCTCCATCCCCCGCGCGCCGCCGACCGTGTCGACACAGCCACGCTGCCCGCAGCCGCAGGCGAAGTGCGGGATCTCGACCGCCGGCTGGCCGACCACCGTCTGCAGGGCCTTGCCGTGCCCCCACTCACCGGCATAGCCGCCCGCACCGGCCACGATGCGCCCCCCGATGACCAGTCCGCCGCCGACGCCGGTCCCGAGAATGACGCCGAAGACGTTGCGGTGCCCCTTGCCGGCGCCGCTGGTCGCCTCCGCCAGCGCGAAGCAATCGGCATCGTTGGCGATCCATACCGGCAGGCCGATGACGCGCTCTAGATCGGCTGCGACGTTGCGACCATCGATGCAAGGGATGTTGGCGCATTTCAGACTGCCGGAAGCAGGATCGACGACACCGGTGATCGAAATGGACACGCCCCGCGCGGTCCTACCACCCCATGTCACCCGTTCGGCGATGATGGCGGCGAAGGCGTCGAAATCGTCGAGCGGCGTTGCCACCCGGTCGAGGATCTCGATTTCTCCGCCCTGGCGGGCATGGGCGCTTTTTATCGTTGAACCGCCAATGTCGAAGCAGGTAATCATCAAATCAGCCCCTTATAAGATTCTGCGACACGGCATCTGGCCGGACGTGGCGGGTTTCCAGACCGATACTTGGGAAAGAAGCAATGGACAGTCCGCGCAAACGACGCACTTCGCCGACCATCGCCGATGTGGCCGAGCTTGCCGGGGTGTCGCGGGCCATCGCCTCGCGCGCGCTGTCGCGCGAAAGCCGTCCCGTTTCGGCCGACAAGCGAGCCCGCGTGCTTCAAGCAGCGGAAAAGCTCGGCTTCAAGCCCAATCTTCTGGCCCGCAGCCTGACCACCAAGACGGTCAACCTGATCGCCGTCATCGTCAACCACATCCACGACTTCTCCGACCTCGATCTGTTCGACCTGCTGATCGGCGAAATCCAGTCGATCGGCAAGCAGGTCATCATCGTACGTGTCGGCACGGTCGAGCGCGCCGAGGAGTTCCTGCGCAACGGTGTTGCCTACCATGTCGATGCCGCGCTCGTGTTCTCCGACTTCGCCGATGCGGAAACCGTGCGCCGGATGTTCCGCAACGACGATGTGCTGATGCTCAATGGCATGCATGACGAGGTCTCGCCCTCGATCGTACCCGATGAGACCATCGGCATCGCCGAAGCGGTGGCCGATGCCGCCAGCAAGGGCGTGGCAACGGCCGCGCTTGTGACCGGCCGCCTGTCTTCGCCCGTCGAGCAAAACCGCATCGCCGCCTTCAAGGGCGAGATGCAGCGCCACGGCATCGAACTCGTCGCCGAGTTCCGCGGCGACTACTCCTATGCCAGCGGCCGGCACATGGCGCAGTCGCCCGACTGGCCCGATGTCGATGCGGTGTTCTGCTCGTCCGATGCCATGGCCATGGGTGTGATGGACGTTCATCGCGATGCGTTCCCGCAAAACCAACCCCGGCGCTTCAGGCTCTACGGCTTCGACAATCTGTCGCTGACCGATTTCGAGGCCTATCCGATCTCGTCGATCGGCTATGACAAGAAGGTGTATGTCGGTGAGATTTTGCGCTTCCTCAACTCCCCGGGGGGATTTGCCAACGACAAGTCCCTGGTGAACGTACCGACCTTCTTCGTGCCGCGCGCGACATCCTGAAAAGAGAAAACGGGCAGGCCGGACCACCGGCCTGCCCGCCATTGGACGGGTCGCTTACCAGAGCGGGTTCAGAACCGGCGGGTTTGCCTTCTCGCCCCACCACTTCTTGTAGTTTTTCTCATAGGCGCCGCTCTGGATGTACTCCGAGACGAACATGTCGATCCAGCGGACGAAGCTCTCGTCGCCCTTGGCGACCGCGATGCCGATCGGGTCGTTGGAGTAGAGACCCGGAAGCGTCACGAGATTGTCGTTCTTGGTGGCGAGGTAGTCGAGCAGGGACGAATCCTCGATGGCCGCATCGACACGCTTCTGCTGCAGCAACAGAACGCCTTCCGGCGCGAAAGTGTCGGTGTAGACCAGCTCGGCCTCAGGGGCTGCCGTCTTGATGAAGGTCTCACCGGTCGAGCCGCGGCCGACCACGATCTTCTTGCCGGCGAGATCCTCGATCTTCGAGATGCCTGCGTCCTTCTGCACGATGATACGCAGACCGGCGCGGTTGTAGGGAATCGAGAAGTCGACCGACTTGGCGCGCTCGAGCGTCGCCGAGGTGTTGGCGACGGCGATGTCGATCTGGCCCGACACCAGCATCGAGATGCGCGCATCACCCGATACGTCGACGAACTCGACGGGCACGCCGAGTTTCTCGGCGATCATGGTCGCGACGTCGACGTCATAACCCACCGGGTTGTTCTGAGCGTCGCGGAAGCCGATCGGCTCGCCGCCGAGCGACACGCCGATGCGGACCGTGCCGCGATCGCGGATCTCGTCGATCTTGCCGGCCTGCGCCTGACCCGTAGCCGTGAGGCCGATGGCAAGCGCCAGGCCCGCAAGTTTCAAAAATAAGTTCTTCATGCTCCCTCTCCTTTGGTTGCTAGGATTTGATCGGTTCGGCGAAGCGGTGTTCCGGTTCCGGCAGGCTTTCGTCCCAGTACCAGTAGCGGATCTGTTCTTCGCAATTCAGGCTGACGACCTTGTGGTTGCCCTTGGCGTCGAGTGCATGGATGACCACGCCGGCCAGGAAACCCTGCTTGAGTTCCCGCAATTCCTCGACCGCCAGCGCAACGGCTTCTTCCAGCGAGTGGCCGAGGCGCAAGGCGAGCACGATGGTCCGCGCCGTGCCGCAGCGCATCGTCATCTCGCCGGTGTGCGTGCAGGCGGCAGCGCCGAAGCGGCTGTCGGCATAGAAGCCCGCGCCTGGAATGGGCGAGTCGCCCAGCCGGCCCGGATATTTCCATGCCCAGCCCGAGGTCGAGGTGACGACGTTGATGCCGGCTGCGCTGTCCATCGACAGGAAGACGGTGGTGTCGCGGACGCGCTCTGGATCGGTAATCGTACGGCTGAGCGGCGCCAGCGGAATGTCGGGGAATTGTGCGAGTTCGTCCGGCGAAAGCTCCTTCTCCAGCCGCTCCCACCAGACGCGCCTGCTGTCCTCGTACAACGTCTCGTCGACGGGAAAGCCGATCTCGGTGGCAAACCGGCGGGCACCGTCGCCGGTCAGCATGACATGCGGCAGGCGCTTCATGACCTCGTGGGCGAGCGCGGAGACCGGCAGCGTATCGGGCACGGCGCCCACCGCGCCGACCTCGCGGGTCGTGCCGTCCATGACGCCGGCATCGAACTCCATTCGGCCGAGCATGTTGGGCCAGCCGCCAAAGCCGACGGATCGCACCTTGACCTCGCGCTCCACTTCGCCGATGCCGGCGACCATGGCGTCGAGACCGTGGCGACCCGCCTGCAGCAGGTCAACGCTCTTGGAAAAGCCGGGCCAAGCCTCGGAATTGGCAAGCAGGATCATCTAAGGTCTTTCAGTCTTTGCGCATCTTGGAAAGGAACTGGGCCACGCGCGGCATCGCCATGCCCTTGTCGGAGAAGAACTCTTCGGTCGGCAGGTCGGCGATCAGGTGCCCCTTGTCGAGGAAGGCGATACGGGTGGAGATGGAGCGGGCGAACTCGATCTCGTGGGTGACGAACATCATGGTCGTCCCTTGCTTTGCAAGATCGGCCAGGATTGACAAAACCTCGGCCGTCATCTCGGGGTCGAGCGCGCTGGTCACTTCGTCGAGCAGGAGATAGCTCGGCTTCATCGCCAGGGCCCGGCAGATGCCGACGCGCTGGCGCTGGCCGCCCGAAAGCTGGGCCGGATAGGCGTCGGCGCGCTCGGAGAGGCCCACCTGCTGGAGCAGCCGCCGCGCCTCGGCCTCGGCGTCCTTGCGCAACACCTTGAGCACTTCGACCGGGGCGAGCGCAATGTTCTGGACCGCCGTCATATGCGGGTAGAGATTGAACAGCTGGAACACCGTGCCGGAACGCTTGCGCGCCTCGGCCAGCTCGCGCGGGTTGGACACATCGAAGCCATCCACGGTGATCCGGCCGGCATCGATCCTCTCGAGCCCGTTGATGCATCGGATGAGCGTCGACTTGCCCGAGCCCGAGGAGCCCAGCACCGAGACGACCTCGCCCGGACGGATTTCGAGGTCGATCCCGTCGAGGACGGTGTGGGCATCGAACGACTTGCGCAGGCCGGTGATGCTGATCATTTACAGACCCTTCCACTTGGTATGGGCGCGGAGCTTCTTTTCGAAGCGGCCGCCGGCATAGGCCACCAGTTTGGCGGTGAGATAGTAGAGCGCGCCGACGACGGTCCAGACGACGAACGGTTTGAGCGTGCGCAGGTTGAGGATGTTGCCGACCTTGGTCAGATCCATCACGCCGATGACCGAGATCAGCGAGGTGACCTGCAACTGGTTCACGAGCAGCCCCGTCAGCGGGCCGATGGCGAAGGCGGCGGCCTGGGGGGCGATGATCCGGCGCAGTATCTGCCAGCGGCTGAGGCCGAAGACACGGGCCGCCTCGAGTTGGTCGCGCCCCACCGATTCGATCGCCGAGACGGCGATGACATAGATGAAGGCGGCACTGTTGCCGGAGAGGGTGATGACGGCAGCCTCGGTCGGCGTCACATTGATTTTCAGGAAGGCCGGCAAACCGAAGAAGACAAGAAACAGCTGTACCAGCACCGGCGAGTTCTTGAGCAACTCGGCAATGAAGGCGACGAGCCGGGCAAGGACGGGCACCCTGTAGAAGTGGCTCACCGCCCAGAGCACGCCGATGACGAGCCCGAGGAGCGTGGTCGACACGAAGAGGGCCAGCGAAACGCCGAGCCCCTGCAGCAGCAACACCAGATCGTAAGGCGTAAAGTCCCCGTAAAGCATCAGACGGCCCCCTTCGGCTGGTCACCATTGAGGCGGCGATGCAGCGCGCCGACTGCGGCGGAGACCAGCGAGGTGAGCGTCGCGTAGACGACGAGCAGCACGAAGTAGACCTCGAAAGGCCTGAAGGTCTGGGACGCCACGATCTTGGCCGACCCGGTCAGCTCATTGAGCGTGATCGTCGACAGGATCGATGATGTGAGGATGAGGTTGATGAAGACGGAGCCCAGCGGCCGAACCGATGTCCGTAGCGCAATGGGCATGACGATCCTGCGGAAGATCGTGCTCTTCTTCAGTCCACTGACCTGCGCGGCCTCTATGATGCCGGGGTCGATCGCCAGGATGCCGGAGCGGATGACGTCCGAGGTGAAGGCTCCGCCGGCAATCGACATGGCGATGACGCCCGTCGTGAAAGCATCGATGTAGATGCCGATCTCAGGCAGCCCGAAATAGAAGAAGAACAGCTGCACGATGAAAGGTATGTTGCGGAAGAGGTCGACATAGACCGCCGACGCCTTGTTGAGCAGCGGCGAAGCCGATGTCCGCGCCATGGCGACCAGCAGCCCGAGTACAAGGCTGCCGAAGACGGCAAGCAGGCACGCTTGAAACGTCAACCAGGCCCCTTCCAGCAGGAAGGGGACATGTTTGGCGAGGATCGTCAGATCGAACTTCAAGCGGCATGTCCCGGCGAGTGAAACCGGTTTCACAATGAAGAACGGCCGGAATCTTGTCAACGGATTTTCGAAGCGGTTCGCAGTTCAGATGCACGGCCGCGAAGGTACCGCCACGCCGCCGCCAGGCACCACAAAATGCCGCGGGGCTCGCACAGCGCCGGATCATGTGCGCACCGATCGGCTTGTGTACGGCGCCGAATTTCTTCAACCCATTGCTCGAAGCCTTCAAACTCGTGGTGCAGATCGTTGCTCGCCGACCGCCATCAAGGTCGATGTCGAGGCACGTTCCGGCGCAAACGTCCCATCGGAAACGATGCGTCGATCGCGGGATGCGCGGCAGTAAATCGCGATCTAGCTCCAATGGTGTACATGTATTTCGCCCTTTCGAGACTATAATTGCGCGCGTGGTGCGGTCTCACAGATTTGATCGGGGAGGTACGCCATGCATAGCAAAGCTCATCGGTGGGCTTCTCGCTCATTTTTGCTGGATCTGTGGGCTCCCTGGTGGTTCGCCGCCGTTCGAAAGGAGAAGTCCCGCAACACAGCCTACGGGGAAAACAATCATCTTCGACTTCGGCCGGTCGCCCATACGACCCTTTGGCCTACGGAGGGTGCGGCCGCCGACGGTCCCGCCAAGGGTGCTGTGCCCGGCGAAGAGGACTGTGAGCAGGAAGCGGCGGTCCGTGACGCGCTGGGCGATGTGGACGACCTCTTCGCACAGCCCTTGATCGACCGTTTTGCAGCGATCTACGAAGCTGCCATGCGAAGCGGCGACGATGCCACGCGCCAGCTGCTTGCCGACGCATGGCGTTCTGCGCACGCCGAAGCACTCGCTGTGGGTGCTGATCCCCTGGCGTCGTTTCTGGCGAAGGGTCCTGCCCCGACGGTGCCAGAAAGAGATTTCACCGCGGTGGCCGACAGGCATGGCGCCGGGGGAAACGTCGTCATCCTTGAATCGGCCCCCTCGGCCCAGGAGACGCCCCACGTTGCCGGGTCTCCTTCGTTTTTCTCGTTCGGGATGCCATTCGGCGTCTGCGGATGCGGCTATTTTACCTCTCCCACGCGGGTTCTCGATTTGGCCCATGGTGGCGGCCTGCTCGAAGCCGATGGCCAGCTGCCCGGTACCAGGCTCGATGAAGGGCCGGACCATGTGTCGTCGGGCAAGGGGACGATGGGCGCCTCGATCAGCGATCCGCTGCTGGATCGGGACGTATCGCCTCTCTCCGGATGGAACGGCACGGCAAACTGGACCGAAACGCCGGTATGGCATGGATCGCTGCCAGGTGGCGGCGAGATCGGAACGGGATCGAGCACGTCGAAGGGCGTCGGCATCCTTTCGGGCTCGGTGACCAGGCCGGTGACGGTCCAGCAGCGGGGCGAGACGGAGAACCTGGTGGCCGCGGCTGCGGTCGACAACGCCATCGTGCTGGAGAACCAGAAGCAGGGCAATCCCGAGAGCGAGTGGGGCATCGACGGCGCCGGCAGTTCGAACATCGAGGGGTTCGCCACCGACATCAGCGTCGACAACGGCAATACGATCAGCTTCAAGATCGACACGGACTCCACGAACTACCGGATCGACATATACCGGCTCGGCTACTATGGCGGCATGGGCGCCCGGAAGGTGGCCACGCTCCAGCACACGGGCCTGCAGAACCAGCCTGCACCCCTGCGCGATGCCGCGACCGGCATGGTCGACGCCGGCAACTGGGCGGTTTCCGCGACCTGGGCGGTGCCCGAAGACGCAGTATCCGGCGTCTACATCGCCAAGCTGGTGCGTCAGGACGGCACCTTCGGCCAGAACCACATCCCGTTCATCGTCCGCGACGACAGCAGCACCAGCGACATCGTCTTCCAGACGGCCGACCAGACCTGGCAGGCCTACAATGGCTGGGGCGGGGCGAACTTCTATGGCGGCAACGGCCCGGCGACGGGGCAGGGCGCCGGCCGCGCCTATGCCGTCAGCTACAATCGACCCATCGCGACGCGCGGCGGCGTCGGCACCTTCGCCGGACCGCAGGACTACCTGTTCGGCGCGGAATATGCGGGCATCTACTGGCTGGAACAGAACGGCTACGACGTCTCGTACATGGCGGGGGTCGACGCCGACCGGTATGGCAACCTGTTGCTCAATCACAAGATGTATCTGGACGTCGGGCACGACGAATACTGGTCCGGACAGCAACGGGCCAATGTCGAGGCCGCGCGCGATGCCGGCGTCCATCTGCAGTTCTGGAGCGGTAACGAGGTCTATTGGCGGACCCGTTGGGGCAACAGCCTCAGCAGTGACGCCACGCCCTATCGCTCGCTGATCTCATACAAGGAAACCTGGTCGCCGAGCGCCAGCATCGATCCGTCCAACGAATGGACAGGGACTTTCCGCGACCCGCGACTGAGCCCGCCCGCCGTCGGTGGTGGCAACCCCGAGAACTCCCTGACCGGACAGTTGTTCAAGGTCGACGATGTCGGCAACAATCTGCAGGCGATCACGGTTCCCTATGATGACGCCAACCTCCGGTTCTGGCGGAACACGAGCGTTGCCAACCTCCAGCCCGGCCAGACGGCGACGCTGACCAAGAACTATCTCGGCTACGAATGGGACGAAGCGTCCGACAACGGCTTCGACCCGGCCGGCCTCGTCAAGCTGTCGTCGACGACGCTTCCCGTCAGTACCTATCTGCTCGACTACGGCAACACGACCGGCAACGGCGTGTCGACCCACAATCTGACCCTTTACCGCGCACCGAGCGGCGCGCTCGTCTTCGGCGCCGGAACCGTCTATTGGGCGTGGGGCCTGAGCGACAATCACGACCTCCAGTCGACGCCGACCGATCCCCGCGTGCAGCAGGCGATGGTCAATCTGCTTGCCGACATGGGCATCCAGCCGGGCACGCTGCAAGCCGGGCTTGTCCCGGGTGTTGCTTCGACCGATCAGACCGCCCCGACGTCCAGCATCACGGCGCCCGCCACCGTCGAGGCGGGGGCGACGGTCACGATCACCGGCACAGCCGCCGACACGGGCGGCGGGGTCGTCGCCGGCGTCGAGATCTCGACCGACAACGGGCAGAGCTGGCATCCCGTGACAGGCGACGAGAACTGGACGTATTCGTGGTCTCCGCCGACCGCGGGAACCTACACGATCCTCTCGCGCGCCGTCGACGACAGCATCAATCTGGAAACGCCCTCGGCGGGACGAACGGTCACCGTCAGCGGGCAAAGCTACGTATCGCTGTTTCCGGGTGGCGCCACACCGGCGGTCGTCAACACCAACGATACCTCGGCCGTCGAACTCGGGGTGCGGTTCCAGAGCTCGGTGGCCGGCACGGTCAGCGGCATACGCTTCTACAAGGGTAGCCAGGACACCGGCACCCACACCGGCTCCTTGTGGTCGAGCACCGGGACGCGGCTTGCAACCCTCACATTCACCAACGAGACGGCCAGCGGCTGGCAGACGGCATATTTCTCAAGTCCGGTGACATTGACGCCCGGACAGACCTATACGGCGTCCTACCACACCAATACCGGCCGCTACTCCACGACAACCAACTACTTCACATCGAACGTGACGAGCGGGCCGCTGACGGCGCCCGGGAGTGGGAACGGTGTCTACGCCTACGGCGCCAACAGTCTGTTCCCGACCAGCACGTTCTCGGCAACGAACTACTGGGTCGATGTGATGTTCACGCCATCGACTTCGGGCAACACGGCGCCGACGGCGGTTGCCGATACGGGCAATGCGACGGAGAAGGGCGGG
>NZ_JARGEO010000020.1:0-28314 GCF_029210525.1 Mycoplana sp. MJR14 | reverse complement strand
TCGGCTGCGTTTCGGCGACGGCGTCGGTGACGCCGGCGGTCTTGACGGAGGACAGCTCGGTCGACGACTGCAGGTCGGCCTTGGTGGCGGCGGTGCCGGTCTTCTCGGTCACCGAGACATCACCCCAGCCGCCCTTGTCGTCGGAGGCCTTCTTGCCGAAATCGTCGATCAGCTTGCTGACGCGCTCGTTATAGGCATCGGCATCCAGCCCATCGAACTTGCTCGACAGAAGGTCGAGCAGCTTATCAAGCGACAGAGCTGAGATCTGGCCATTTTCGTTGATGGAATTGCCGATCAGGTCGGCATGCGCCGTCTCAGCCCGGAATCCGGACTTGATTGCATCGAAAATTGTGCTTGTCACTGCAGCTTTGCCTTTCTCCCCACCCTGAACCCTTTGGAGATGAGTGGCTACTATCTGTGTGTTAAGCCGGTTAATATTTTTGTTAATCCGACGTTACGGCGGAACTAATAATTCAGCTTTCCAGGGGGTGCAACGCCTGGAAACCAGTAAGACTGGCCACTATAGTGGTCACATTGCTGCCACATTAGCTGCACTGTCTTCGTTTTGTTTTTTGAATTATTTGCCAGAATCCGAATCGCCCAAATTAAGGCAACTACTGGCTAACCATCCCACGGAAAAGTTGAGAAGCGGTGGCTTACTCGCGGAGCCACGATTGAAAACATTAGGAAATTCTTAACCAGTTGGCGGCGAGGGCCGCAAAAATGCGCGCCATGAGCGAAAGCGAGAATTTTTTGTGAATATCGCAATTTTGCAATCTATGAGCGGGCGTTCCCGCCGCCTCAATCAGTGATTCGTGTCCGCTGCCGCTCACAAACCGGGCTGCACGCGGCGAATCAGGCCGTGATCTTCGGGGGCCGGCGGCTGTTTCCGGCGGATGTCCGAAAGGCCGGGCGCGCTGGTTCCGGCTTGAACCGCGCCATCAGAACCAGGCGCGCACGGTCATGCCGGCGAAACGGCGCAACCGCTTCCACGGGGGCATGGTCCCGGACAGGATGTTCTCCAGAATACTGTCCGTCGTGTCGCGTCGAAGCGACGTTCGCGGGTGGAGGAATGCCGCCGGAGCAGCGCTTCCCCCGTCGCTCGAATAGGCGACCGCATAGCCGGCCCCTTTCAGGGCGCGCAAGACCGCGGCGTTGTAACGGCCGAACGGGATTGCGGCAGACGACACCGGAACTCCGCAGATCGCCTCGAGGGCTTCCTTCGAGGTGGCGAGTTCACGCTGCAACTCAGGTGTCGAAAGGCTCGACCAGTCGCTGTGCGCCACGCCGTGGCTGCCGATACGCATGCCCATCTGCATCAGCTCCCGGATCTGGCCCGCATCCAGCGATCCGGCCTGCCCGGTACGCCCGGACAGGACGAAGAACTCCGCCTGAAGGCCGCGCCTCAGCAGTTCCGGAGCGGCAATCAGGAGGTCGGAATCGTTGCCGTCGTCGAAGGTGATGGACAGGCGCTGCCGATCCGGATGCGCGGCGATGCGATCCAGCGCCACGCGGAACCGGTCGACGCCGAGCCAGTAGCGGGACTCGCCTGGCTCCAGCACCCGGCCGGGCTCGCCCACACCGTGAAAGATGAGAATTCGCCGTTCTTCCGCCGCCGCCATTGCTAGGTCCGCGTGTTGGCCTGGAACTCGGACACGGGCCGCAGCGGCATCAGGGCGCTAAACAATGCCGCCCGATGCGGCGAACCCCGCCAGAACCGGGCCGCCTGGCCGGCCGCCACGCCCAGCCGGAACATCGCCGTCGGGAAGGCCCCGTGATGGCGCCCATAATAGCGGATCCGGTTGGAGGTCAGAAGCGCATAAAGGCGCGGGCTCGCGCCGCTGCCGCCCGAGGCATGCATCACCTTCGATCGGGGTTCGTAGACGATGTCAAAGCCGGCCTCGCGCGCCCGGCGCTGATAGTCCACCTCCTCGCTGTAGAGAAAGAAGCTCTCGTCCCACTCGCCGACGATACGCCGGGCCCGGGCGGAGATGAGGAGTGCCGATCCGGTCGCCCATTCGATCGTGCCGCTCTGATCGTAGCGGGACGGCTCGCCCACGACCTCGCCCCAGCCGAGCCGCGCCGCCAGCGTGCCGCCGAGGATCGCCTCGGCCCATGCGGTGAGCATGGACGGCTCCCGCCGCAGGGTCGGATCGAGCGTACCGTCCTCCCGGTAGTTCGCGGGAACGACGATGCCGACCGAGCGCGCCACGAGATGATCGAGCAGCGGCCGCACCGCGTCGGGATAGAGCCTAAGATCGGGATTGAGCACCAGGAGATGCGACTTCGGGTTCACGGTCGAGGCGCCGGCATTGATGGCTGCGGCATAGCCGGCGTTTCGTCCCATGCGAATGACCTTCGGGCGGAGCGGATGCGCTTCCGCCAGCTCCGCCGACCCGTCGCGGGAATCGTTGTCGACGATGATCACCTCGAAGCGATCGACCCCGTTCAGGCCGGCCGGCAGCGATCCGAGCAGGGCCGGAAGGGCGGAGGCGCTGTTGTAGGTGACGATGACGACGGACACGGTGGCCGTCGCATCCACGCCTTCGAGCACGGCGGTGATGTCCTGATCTGTATCTGCCACTTCCGGTCTCCCTCGCTTTTGGGCACGCCGCGGCCCGACGGGTCCTGGCCTAGTGGCTCAGGTTGCGATCCACGAACCGGGCCAGCGACCCGACGGTCTCGAAGACCTCACCGGTGAAGTCGCTGTCGTCGATCCTGAAGCGGAACCGCTGTTCCAGCGCGGCCGCCAGGCTGAGGACGGCGAACGAGTCGAGTTCCGGTATGTTGCCGAACAGGGGCGTCGAGGCGAGCTCGATCCTGCCCCGGTCTTCTATGCCGAGCGTCTCGATGATGACGTCCTTCACGGCTTCGAGCGTTGACGTGTTCATGCTGCCCTCTCACTGTCTGAAACGAGATCCTCAAGGATGTGCGCTAGAGAAGAACCTCCGCCGGCATCGGGTGGCCGAGAAAAGCCGTCGGGCTGGCGGTCAGGCCATAGGCGCCCGCCTGAAAGATCACGACGAGATCGCCGACATCGGCATGCGGCAGCATGACGTTGTCGCCCAGAAGGTCGAGCGGCGTGCACAGGCATCCCACCACCGAAACGCTCTCCAGCGCGGTGTCGCGCATCCTGTTTCCGATGACGATGGGATAGTTGCGGCGAATGACCTGCCCGAAATTGCCGGAGGCTGCGAGCTGGTGGTGCAGGCCCCCGTCGACCACGAGATAGACGCGACCGCGCGAAACCTTGCGATCGACGATGCGCGTGACGTAGACGCCGGCTTCGCCGACCAGGTACCGGCCGAGTTCGATCACGACGCGGGCATCGGGAAGCTGCGGGCGGATGGCTCCCTCGACGAGTTCGCCGAGCGTATGACCGACCGGAGAAAGGTCCAGCGGACGATCCTGATCGAAATAGGGAATGCCGAACCCGCCGCCGAGGTTGAGATAGCGCACCGGCGAGGGGCACGCGTCGGCGAGCCGCAGGAGCAGCGCGACGTTCTTCGACAAGGCCTCGCAGAGGATGTCGGCATGCAGGTTCTGCGAGCCGGCAAAGACGTGGAAACCGAGAAAATCGAGATCGGTCTCAGCAAGCGAGCGCAAGAGCGCGGGCACCTCCTCGACGTCGACGCCGAACTGCTGCGGGCCGCCGCCCATGCGCATGCCGGATCCCTTGACCTGGAAGTCCGGATTGACCCTGAGCGCCACGCGCGGGCGGATCCCGAGCCTGTCGCCGATCTCGACCAGGCGGCGCGCCTCGTTCGGGGATTCCATTTCGATCGTCACGCCGGCAGCCACCGCCTGCGTCAGTTCCGCCGTCGTCTTGCCCGGGCCGGCAAAACTGACCTGCGACGGCGGCACCGGCGTGTCGAGCGCGACCTTCATCTCCAGCGCCGAGGCGACGTCGAGTGCGTCGACCAGGCCGGCGAGATGCTGGACGACCGCCGGCATCGGATTGGCCTTGACCGCATAGCTCAGCTTGACCGCCGCGGGCAGCACCGAGCGGAGATAGGCGACACGCGAGGTGATCAGCTGCCGGTCATAGGCGAAGAACGGCGTGCCGCCGACGCGCTCGGCCAGTCGATCGAGCGCCACACCGCCGACGGCGAGGCAGTCTCCGGCGACCGCAAATTCCGCAATGGACGGGTGTGCGCTCACGAACTTGCTCGCTCCCTCAGCAGGACCCGGTCGAACTTGCCGTTCGGGTTGGTTGGAATGACGTCCATTTCGATGACCTCCGAAGGCACCATGTACTGCGGCAGCCGCTTCCTGAAGGCCGCGATCAGGGCTGTCCTGTCGAGCGTGCCCGTGAGGGGGCTCGCGACGAGGACGATGCGCTGTCCGAGTGCAGCGTCTTCCACGCCGAGCGCGACGGCATCACGGACCAGGCCCGTGGCGTAGGCGACCTCCTCGATTTCGGTGGGGCTGACCCTGTAGCCGGACGTCTTGATCATCTCGTCCTTCCGCCCGACGAAGAACAGGAAACCTTCCTCGTCGGCGACCACCGTGTCGCCGGAGAAGACGGCGATTTCCGGTGCCCGCCAGCTGGTGTCGACGCCCGGGAGCGGCCGGAAGCGTTCGGCGGTGCGCACCGGATCGTTCCAGTAACCCAACGCCACCAGCGGGCCGCGGTGCACAAGCTCGCCGTGCTCGCCGGGCGCGCAGCGCGATCCGTCCGGCCTGACGACGAGGATTTCGGCGTTGGGGATGGCCTTGCCGATCGAATCCGGCCGTCGGTCGATCTCGGACGGATCGAGATAGGTCGAGCGAAAGGCTTCCGTCAGCCCGTACATGAGATAGGGCAGCGCCTGCGGAAACAGGGCGCGCAGCCGGTCGAGCGTCGCCTTCGGCATGCGTCCGCCGGTATTGGCGAAATAGCGCAGCCGCGCCGCCACTTCGGTCGGCCAGTCCAGCTCGGCGATCTGGATCCAGAAGGGGGGAACGCCGGTGATCCCGGTGACGCCATGCTTTTCGCAGAGCCTTATGACGTCGCCGGCCAGAAGGAAATTCATCAAAACGACATGGGCGCCCGAATTGAAGGCCGTCGTCAGCTGGCTCAATCCGGCATCGAAGCTGAGCGGCAGCGCCGACAGGATCGTGTCGTCGGGGCTGTTTGCGAGATAGTGGCTGACGCTTTCGGCGCCGACGATCATGTTGCGATGGGTGAGAACGACGCCTTTCGGCTTGCCGGTGCTGCCGGAGGTATAGAGGATCGCCGCCATGTCGCAGTCGACCGTCCGCATCTCCGGTTCCGGCGCGACGCCGCCTGCGAGCAGTTCCGCCCAGCCATGCGTCTCGCGTCCTTCCGCCTGCGTCTGGCGGTCGTCGACATAGGCGTCGTCCACGAGGATGACGTTGCGGAGCTTGTCATTGTCGACGATGAATTCCCGGAGCTGCGCGAGGCGGTCCGGCGAGGTGACCAGCACCCGCACATCGCAGTTGCCGAGGATGTAGGCGACCTGCTGCGGCCTGAGCAGCGGGTTGACCGGAACGGTGACGCCGCCCGCAGCCGTCGTGCCGAAGATGGAAACGACCGTTTCGATGCGCTTTTCCAGGAACACCGCGACGCGATCCTCGCGCCTGAGCCCGATCGCGGCCAGCGCTGCGGCGAACCGGCAGACCTGCTGCCAGAGCTCGGCGTAGGTGACGGTCGAGGTCTTGTACGTGACCGCCGGGGAGGCCGCGTGCCCATGGGCCGCCTGTTGCAGCAGATGGGCCAGGTTGGTCTTGATTGCCGGTCGCATGTATCGCCGCACTCCTTGCTACCAGGGCACGCAGGTGAGTTCGCTGTAGAGGTAGTCGACTTGGCTGGATGCCACCCTGTTGCTGCGAAACATCTTCGGACGCGGCGAAGGCAGCAGGATGGAATACTTCGGCCTCGAGCGGACGACGCGCGTTTCCGCAAGCGTCGCCACGATGCCGTGATGGGTCAGCAGATGGCTGTAGACATGGCGGGCGGCGCGCTCGAAGAGGGCCGGATTGCCGACATGGAGGATCGAGGCGAACAGGCGGAGCCTCTTCCGGCTGTCCCTGCGGAACATCACATAGCAGCACTCGCCGTCCTCGATCACCGCCAGATGATGGGCCGCCGGGGCGGCGGCATGGTCCCGGTAGATCTCAAGATCGCGCCCCGTCAGGCTCTGCTCGATCGTTGCCGGATCGGAGACGATGCGCAGGCGCGTTCCCGATCGCGGCCAGGGCCAGTTGGGCACGAGCGCCGTGGCCGTATCCAGGTGCTGGAAATTCAGCCGCGCATTCAGCGGAACGACATTGCCGCTCGGCGACAGGTCGGTGAAGGTATAGCCGTCCTGGGCCAGCATGGCCCTGAGGAGCCTCAGCCCGTGCGCGCGATAGGCCTCCAGCACGCACCAGGCGGACAGATTGCAGAAATTCTCCAGCCGGTCGTCCACGCGGCGCTGGGAATAGAACGCGACATAGGCGCCCAATACGCGCTCGCCGTCCACCAGCATGAATCCGTGATTGGGCGATGCCGATGGCCAGGTCGGACGGATGGCGGCAGCCCAGGCCGACGGCGACAGCCGCCCGTTCAGCTCGGCATGAAGGAAGGCGGCGACACGCTCCACATCACCGGACGTGATCGGGCATATCTGGATGTTTTCGGCAGCCGATCTGACCTCAGAGTGTAGCACTGTCCCTCAATTCCTTCGCATGCGTCCCCAACCGGTCGCCTGGGCCCATTGCAAGAATTTATAGCCACCTGCCGGGCCGAAGGTAGTTCGACAAAAGGTCAGGTCCCTATCCCCTTTGCCGACTGGAGAGTTACGGTTTGCGAGTCGTATGGTCGACCTCGCCGTCTTTGCGGATGCGAACGGGAGGCTACGATTTCCATGCGCCATCACATCCTGATCCTGGTCGAAAATCTGCCGGTCCCGTTCGATCGCCGCGTGTGGCAGGAGGCACAGGCCCTGAACGACGCCGGATACGAGGTCTCGGTGATCTGTCCGACCGGAAGGGGGCACGACAAGACCTACGAGGTGATCAACGGCATCCACATCTATCGCCACAGGCTCAAGGAAGCGGTCACCGCAGCCGGATACATGCGGGAATACTTCCTGGCGCTCGTTCACCAGATCCGCCTGTCGTTCCGCGTCCGCCGCCGGCAACGGATCGATGTCATCCAGGCGTGCAATCCGCCGGATCTTCTTTTCATGGTGGCGATGATCCACAAGCTGCTCTTCGGGACTTACTTCGTGTTCGACCATCACGACCTGAGCCCGGAGCTCTACGTCAGCAAGTTCGGCCGCAGGGACCTCTTCTACAGGCTCCTCTGCTTCTTCGAGAAACAGACCTTCCGGATGGCCGATGCCAGCATCGCGACCAACGAGACGTTCCGCGACATCGCCCTTGCCCGCGGCGGGATGCCGCCCGACCGCGTCGTGGTGGTCAAGAGCTACCCCGAGGCATCGCGGTTCCGCCCGACCGAAGCCGAGCAGTCGCTGGTCGTGCCCGGCAAGCACCTGATCGGCTATATCGGCATCATGGGCGAGCAGGACGGCGTCGAGACCCTGGTGCGGGCCTTCGCGGAGATCCTGCACGTGCGCAAGCGCAGCGACGTCAATTGCCTCATCATCGGCGACGGCCCGGAGCTCGACCGGCTGAAGGCGATGACGGCGGCGCTGGGGCTCGACGGTCCGCTGCAGTTCACCGGCTATCTCAGCGGCCCGCCGCTGCTGTCGCATCTTTCGGCCTTCGACGTCGGCATCATCCCGGATCCGCCGGGCGAGCTCAACGACAAGCTGTCGATGAACAAGGTGTTCGAATACATGATGCTCGGGCTGCCGATCGTGCAGTTCAACCTTCCCCAGGCGACGCGGGAGGCGGGCAATGCCGCGCTCGTGGTGTCCGAGCATTCGCCGCAGGCGCTCGCCGACGGCATCCTCGCTTTGATCGACGACCCCGAGCGGCGCAAGACCATGAGCGTGACCGGGCGGGCGGTGGCCGAGCGCGAATTTCGCTGGACGGGCGAGGCCCGCCGATACCTCGGGGCCTACAACGCCCTGTTCAGCCGGAGCCTGGACGTCAATGATCAGCGTCATTATCCCGCATCTTGACCAGCCGGAGGCCTTGCGGTCCTGCCTCGCCTCGCTCAGCGCCCAGAGCGGGCTGCAGCAGGCGGTCGAGATCATCGTCGTCGACAACGGCTCCCGGGTCTCTCCCGCCGAAATCTGCGCCGCCTTCCCTAACGTCACCCTCATGTCGCAGCTGGTGCCGGGGCCGGGGCCGGCGCGCAATCTCGGTGTCTCGAACGCGAAAGGCGACATCCTCGCCTTCATCGACGCCGACTGCATCGCCGGCAGCGGCTGGCTTGCCGAGATCGCGCGCTGCTTCGAGGCACATCCGGACTACGCGATCCTGGGCGGCGACGTGCGGATCGCCTGCCGCGATCCGCACAGGCTGACGTTGCTGGAGGCCTATGAGAGCGTGTTCGCCTACCGCATGAAGGAGTACATCGCCAAGCAGGGCTTCACCGGCACCGGCAACCTGGCGGTGCGCGCGGATGTCTTTGCCGCCGTCGGGCCGTTCGGCGGCATCGAGATCGCCGAGGATCGCGACTGGGGGCAGCGGGCGCTGCGGCTCGGCCACCGCACCCACTACCTCCCCGCCATGATCGTCTATCACCCGGCCCGCAAGACGCTTGCCGAACTCGCCCAGAAATGGGAGCGACACACGGCGCACGATTTCGTGCGGATCCAGTCGCAGCGCGGGTGGCGGCTGCGCTGGCTTCTGCGCAGCCTGGCCGTGGCACTCTCGCCGGCCGCCGAACTGCTCAGGATCGGCCGGACCGACCGGCTGAAGGGCTGGCGCTCGCGCGCCCTTGCCTTCCTCGGCGTCGTGTTCATCCGCTGCTACAGGTTCTGGATGATGCTCGCACTCGCCTTCGGCGCCAGCGCGCCGGCGTGGAGCGGTCGCTGGAACCGGGCATAGGCCTTCGTCGACGTCTCCGCCGACACCTGGCGGGTTCGCGCCGACGGACTGCCCCGAGGCACGAGGCGATCCGTGTTTGCGAACCGGCTGGCTTCTTCAGCCGAGGGTCTTTGCCACGCAGGCCGCGATCATCGACAACGAGACGGCGCCTGCATCCGGATGGCCGATGCTTCTTTCGGCCAGGGGACGGGCGCGCCCGAGCTTCGGCGTCAGCTGCGCCGTGGCATCGGCGGCAGCCTTGGATGCCGCCGCCGCATCGGCCCAGGCGGCCGGCAGCGGCTTGCCGGCGGCGAAGGACGCCTCCAGCGTCTCCACGAAGGGCACCAGCGCATCCACCAGAGTCTTGTCGCCAACCCTGGCGCCGCCGAGGCTCGAGACGCTGCCGAGCGCCAGGCGGGCGCCCCTGACGACGGCCGCGCCATCGGCCGGCGCATCGTCGTCGAGCGCGCTGCTCCAGGACCGCAGCAGCAGGCCCCAGATCGCGCCGGAGGTTCCGCCCGCGCGATCGGCCCAGGCGTCGCCGGCGGCGGCGAGCACGCTCGCCGTTCCGGCGCCGGCAGCGCTCGCGGCCCTTGCGGCCTCGAGGGCAGCCGCCGAACCGCGGGACATGCCCTGGCCATGGTCGCCGTCGCCGGCGCGCGCGTCGATGCGGCCGAGTTCGGCCTCGGCATCGTGCAGCATGGCGGCGATCCCGGCGAAGAGGCCGGCGATGCAGGCGCCGCCGCGCCTGCCCTCTTCCGATGCCGCCGGATAGCTTGACGGGCCGTCCTCGTTCACGAGGACATCGGTGGCCGGTTCGGTGGCGATCGCGGCACCGCGGCGGAGAACCGGGCTGTCGCAGGGCGCGGTCCAGTAGGTTTCCAGCTCCTCGTCGAGCCAGAGCAGCGTCAGCGAGCAGCCCTGCATGTCGAGACTGGTGACGTATTCGCCGGCCTCCGGCGCGACGACCGCAAGCCCTGCCTTTTCCAGGCGGGCTGCCACCTCCGTCCAGAGCACGAACAGTTCCTCGTACTTGGTGGAGCCGAGGCCGTTCAGGACGGCGCCGACGCGCTTGGTGCCGGCCGGGCGTTCGGCGAGCAGCTTGTCCGTCAGGAGTGTCGCGAGGTCGGCGGCGGAGACGATCGCTTCCTCGGAGATGCCCGGCTCGCCGTGGATGCCGAGACCGAGGGCCATCTTACCCTTCGGCACGGTGAAGAGCGGCTGGCCGGCACCCGGCAGCGTGCAGCCGTCGAAGGCGACGCCGAAGGAGGCGGTGCGGGCGTTGGCATGGCGGGCGATCCGCTCGACTTCGTCGAGCGGCAGGCCGGCTTCGGCAGCCGCACCTGCGATCTTGAAGACCACGAGGTCTCCGGCGATGCCGCGGCGCTTCGCCGGCGTATCGGCCGGGGCGCTGGCGACATCGTCCGTCACCGGAACGATGCGGACGTCGATGCCCTCGGCGCGCAGGCGCTCCGCCGCGACGCCGAAGTTCAGCACGTCGCCGGCGTAGTTGCCGAAGCCGAGCAGGATGCCGCCACCGTGATCGGCCTGGCGGCAGACACGGGCAACCGCGGCCGTCGAGGGCGAGGCGAAGACGTCGCCGGCGACCGCCGCGTCGGCCAGTCCCGGACCGACATAGCCTGCAAAGGCCGGATAGTGGCCGGAGCCGCCGCCGATGACGACGGCGACCTTGCCTTTCGGCACGGAGGTCGAGCGGACCACCCCGCCCTTCACGAGGCGGACGAAGCGGCTATGGAGAGCTGCGAAGCCGGCCAGCGCGGTCGTGGCAAACTCTTCCGGGGCGTCGAAAATCGTCGTCATGGGCGAAGTCCTCGTCAGCGCGGCAGGATGCGCCGCAGGTAGTTGCGGTTGGTGGCGGCGACCGACAGGCCGTCGCCGCCGTAGTGTTCGCAGAGGAAGGGGCTCGAGAAACCGTGCGCAAGCGCCATGCGGATGGCGGCGCGATAGTCGATGATGCCCGATTCCAGCGGCGCGGGGTGGGTCATGATCACGCCGGACGCCGGATCCTCCATGCGGGTGTAGTTCTTGACGTGCCAGAACTTCGCATAGGGCGCAACCTTCGCCATCATCTGCTGCCAGTGCTCGACCGGGCGATGCAGGCGGATCAGGTTGCCGAGATCGGCGTTGATCCCGACATTGGCGAGCCCGACCTCCTCGACGAAGCGCACCGAACTGTCGGCGGTGCCGAGATAGGTGTCCTCGTACATTTCGAGCGAAACTTCGATGCCGAGCTCCTCGGCATGGCGGCCGAGGTCGCGGATGCGCGAGACCGCCTTCTGCCAGACGGCCGGGTCATCCGGGTTCCTTGCTCCGTCGACCGTCCAGAACCACAGGGCCTTCTTCTGCGCCTCGGTGAGCGGTTCGAACAGCCCGAAGGAGACGGCGCTCGCGCCGATCGCTCTTGCGGTATCGATGACGCGATGGCCGTAGGCCAGGTATTCGTCGCCATGCTCGGCGTCGATCACGCTGCGCCGGGACGTGGAGATCGCGGGGATCGAAAGCCCCAGCGACCGCGTCAGGGCCATGAAGCTCTCCAGCCGCGACGGCGTCAGGTCGGCGAGCCGCAGCCAGCTGTCGGTCGGATCGAGCTCGGTGAAGCCGGCCTCGACGACGTCGGCCAGCGTTACCGCCCACTCCTCGACGGACTGATCCTGGACGGAGCGGCCGTCCGGCAGACGGTTCGGATACTGGATCATGGCGGCCGCGATCGGCCAGGTCTCGTTGTTCCACTTTCGTGGCGTCGCGTTCATGGAACCCTCCTCGTTTTCTTGGGATCGGCAGGCGGCCGGTCAGACGGCCGGCTTGCCGCCGTGATCGATTTGGCCCGGATCGTCCCGGCGGCCGCGCGCCAGCCCGACCAGCCAGAAGGCGAGTGGCGACAAGAGCAGCGCCAGCCCGACCAGCATCAGGGCGGTCACCAGCCCGTTCGACCAGAAGATGGACAGGCTGCCGCCGGACATCAGCATCGACTGCCGGAAGGCATCCTCGGCCTTGTCGCCCAGCACCATCGCCAGGACCAGCGGCGCCAGCGGATAGTCGAGCTTCTTGAAGACGTAGCCCAGCACGCCGAAGGCCAGCACCAGCCACATGTCGGAGATCGCGTTGCCGACCTGGTAGGCGCCGGAAAGGATGACGGCGACGATGACCGGGCCGATGATCGAGAACGGGATCCTGAGGATCGAGGCGTAGAGCGGCACGGTGGCGATGACCAGGACCACGGCGACGATGTTGCCGAGATACATGGAGGCGATCAGGCCCCAGACGAAATCCGGCCGATCGGTGAAGAGGGTGGGGCCGGGGGTCAGGCCCCAGATCATCAGCCCGCCCATCATCACCGCCGCCGTCGCCGACCCGGGAACGCCCAGCGCCAGCATCGGCAGGAGCGCGGAGGTGCCGGCGGAGTGGTCGGCCGTCTCCGGCGCCACGATGCCGCGCGGGTCGCCCTTGCCGAATTGCGACTTGTCGCGGGCCGAGCGGCGGGCGACGCCGTAGCTCATGAAGGAGGCGGCCGTCGGCCCTGCCGGCGTGATGCCCATCCAGATCCCGATCAGCGTGGAGCGCGCGATGGTGAACCAGTAACGCGGCATCTCGATCAGCGTGCGGCCGATCTCGACGAGGCGGACGCGCGCCCTGATGCCCTCGAAGCGCAGGCCCTCCTCGGTGGTCAGCAGCAGCTCGCCGATGCCGAAGAGCCCCATGACCGCGATCAGGAACGAGACGCCCTTGATCAGCTCGGGGATGTCGAAGGTCAGGCGCAGGTTGCCGGAGATCGTGTCCATGCCGACCGAGGCGAGCGCGAAGCCGATCATCATCGACACCAGGGTCTTGAACGGAGACTGGGCGCCCATCGAGATGAAGCTGGCGAAGGCGAGGAAATAGACCGCGAAATATTCCGGCGAGGAGAAGCGCAGCGCGAAGTTCGCCACCCAGCCCGACAGAAGCGTGATCATGACGACGCCGGCGAGGGCGCCGAGGCCGGCGGAGACGAAGGCGAGCGTGAGCGCGCGGCTCGCCTGGCCCTGCTTCGCCATGGGGTAGCCGTCGAAGGTGGTGGCGACGGACGAAGGCTCACCGGGGATGTTGAAGATGATCGACGTCGTCGAGCCGCCGAAGAGCGCGCCCCAGTACATGCAGGAAAGCAGGATGATCGCGGAGATCGGATCCATCGAGAAGGTGAGCGGGAGGAGCAGGGAAACGCCGTTGGGGGCGCCGAGACCGGGCAACACGCCCACCAGGATCCCGAGGGTGACGCCCAGCATCATCAGCAGGATGTGGTTCCAGCTCAGGACGTGGGCGAACCCGTCCATCAGAAGTCCGATGTTTTCCATGTCTTTCCTCCAAAGACAGCCGGCGCGGGGATCAGTAGATCCCGAACCACGCCTCGACCGGCCCCTTCAGCAGAGGAACCTTGAAGCCGATTTCGAAAATGACGAAGAAGAAGAGCGAGACGGCGATGCCGACGGGCAGGCCGATCCACCATCGGTAGCGGCCCTGGAAGATCATCGTGCCGGCGATGTAGAGTGCGGTGCCGACATAGAGACCGAGAAAGGTCGATGCGGCCGCGAACGCGACGAGCGGCAGGAAGAAGCCGAGTACTGCCTTGAAGCGGTCCGCATCGACGAAGATCTCGCCGCTGCCGCGATGCTTGAGGAGGGCCTGCGCGAGGTTGACGAGGCTTCCGAAGACGATCAGCAGGCCTATATAGAAGGGGAAGTAGCCGGCATCCGGGCCCATGTCGGTCCAGCCGGCGCCCGCCTCGATGGAGCCGTAGCACACGGCAACGCCGAAGGCGCCGGTCAAGAGGGCGACGCCTGCCTCCATCACGAAGCGAGGCAGTCCCTTTTCACCATGTTCTTGCATCGATCGAGCCTTTCGAAAGGGTTGCGGACGCCCGCGGGCGTCCGCACTGACCTTGGGAGGATCAGTTGGCCAGCCAGCCTTCGCGCTTCAGCACTTCGCTGACGGAGGTCTCGTCGCTCTTGATGAACGTGGTCAGCTGCTCTCCGCTCATATAGGCCGGAGACTGCGAGGTGTCAGCGAGATACTTGGCCCATTCCGGCGTTTCGGACACCTTCTTCAGGACCTCGGAATAGAACTGGACGACGTCCGGCTCCACGCCGGCCGGCAGCCAGACGGTGCGCGGCATCGAGTAGTTGTCGATGGCGATGCCACCTTCCTTGCAGGTCGGGATGTCGGACCAGCCCTTGTCGCCGGCGACCTTGGCATCGTTCTTCAGCTTCTCGGACTTGAACACGCAGAGCGGCTTGACCATGCCCGCCTGCCACTGACCGAGGTTCTCGCTCGGATTGTTGACGTTGGCGGCGATGTGATCGCCGGCAAGCTGCACGGCCGCCTCGCCGCCGCTCTTGAAAGGAATGTAGCCGAGCTTGGCGCCGGATGCGTCGTTGATCATCGAGGTCAGGATCTGGTCGACATCCTTCGACTGGCTGCCGCCGACCTTCATGTCCGACGTCTCCTTCGCCTTTGCGACGAAATCCGCGGCCGTGTTGAATTCCGACTTGCCGTTGACCCAGAGAACGAACTCGTCGGCTGCGAGCGCCGAGACCGGAACGAGGTCTTCCGCCTTGTAGGGCACCTTGGCGCGGATCGGCAGCAGGTAGGCGTTGTTGGTGCCGAAGGCCAGCTTGTGGGCATCGCCCTTGTATCCGGCGGTATAGACGAAGCCTTCCGCGCCGCCAGCGCTGCCCTTGTTGGTGACGACGACCGGCGCCTTCATCAGCTCATACTTGGCGATGATCGCCTGGATGGTGCGGGCGAAGATGTCCGTGCCGCCGCCGGGGCCGGCGGTCACGATGAATTCGACCGGGCGGCTGGGCTCGAAGGCATGGGCGGGGGCGACAGCCCCGAAGGCAGCCGCGACGACGCATGCGAGGGACAGGCTTCTTTTCATAGTCAACTCCTCCGTTCGACGATACGGCACGAGACCTCCTCCATGCCGCTATTGATGAAAACCGATGTAAATCAGGCGGCGGCGGAAATCGCCGACGCGCGCTTGGCCATGCGGGCGGCAAGCAGGATCGCCTCGCGGCTGGCGCCGACGTCCGCGATCCCCTTGCCGGCAATGTCGTAGGCCGTGCCGTGGGCCGGGGTGCAGAGCGGGAAGGGCAGGCCGCCCATCATCGTGACCCCCTTGTCGAAGCCCATGAGCTTCATCGCGATCTGGCCCTGGTCGTGATACATGGTCAGGACCGCCTGGAAACCCTCCTTCAGGGCGCGCAGGAACACGGTGTCGGCCGGGAACGGCCCGTCGACATCGTATCCCCGGGCCTTCGCCGCCGCGACGGCCGGCTCGATGATGTCGATCTCTTCCATGCCGAAGCTGCCGCCGTCGCCCGCATGCGGGTTGATGCCGGCAACGGCGATCTTCGGATTGTCGTATCCGGCATTCTTCAGGCAGGCCTGCGCCAGCTCGAGCTCGCCGAGGATGCCCTCGACGGAGATGGCGGAGGCGACTTCCGAAAGCGGGATGTGCGAGGTGACGCGCGCGTTCCAGACCTTCTCCAGGACGTTGAACTCCCGAACCTTGCCTTCGAAACCGAGCACGTCGGCCACGAAGCGGATCTCGTCGTCATAGCCGGGGTAGGCGAAGCGCATGGCCTTCTTGTTGAAGGGCGTGAAGCAGACCGCCTGCGCGCCGCCGCGATGGGCGAGCTTCAGCGCCTCGCGGAAGTTGTGGGTGGCGAACGTGCCGCCGGCCAGGGTCGCCTCCCCGCGCGTCACGTCCGCCGGATCGAGGTTCTTCAGGTCCACGAAGACATGGCGATCGGTGCCGGCCTTGTCGACGCCGTCGAGGGTGGCGCTTTCCAGCGCGAGCGTCAGGCCTGCGGCCTTCGCACCCTCGTCGAGGATGCGGCGATCACCGATGGCAATGATGTGGGCGGCGGCGCGGACTTCGTCGAGGGCAAGAATGCGCGCCGTGAGCTCGGGGCTGATTCCGGCCGGGTCGCCCATGGCGAGCGCGATAACGGGACGCGCGTCTGCGCCGTTCGTTGTCATGATGATGTTCCTCCTCGTCATGCCTGTGACGGCAGACATAGGCCATTCAAAACTCTGCATCAAGTCTTTTGTATTCTGCATGCAGCATTTTTCGTTGACGCGGCTCGGCGCTATTGCCATGGTCGGGCGGTCGTGCTGGAGAATCGCTGACGCGCGTCAGGTCGCGGAGCAGACACGGTGGAAAGACAACAGATGGACGAAATCAGTACCTTGGACCGGCCGGCCTCTAGCGGTCCCGGCCCGATCCGCCGCACCGCCCTGCACGACACGCTCGTCAACCACCTGCGCGACATGATCATCGAGGGCCACCTCGAGCCGGGGACGCGCCTGCACGAGGGCCAGCTCGGCGAACAGCTCGGCGTCTCGCGCACGCCGCTGCGCGAGGCGATCAAGTACCTGGCAAGCGAGGGACTGGTCGAGCTGGTGCCCAGTCGCGGGGCTGTCGTGAAGCGGTTCAGCGGCAAGGACGTCCAGGACATGCTGGCCGTCCTGCGCAACCTCGAGGAACTGGCCGGCAAGCTCGCCTGCCAGCTGGCGAGCGACGCCGAGATCGCCCATGTCCGCGCCCTGCACGACGAGATGGTTCGACGCTACAAGGCGGCGGACCGGCTGCAGTACTACAAGCTGAACCAGGACATTCACACGGCGATCGTGCGGCTGGCGCAGAACGCCACGCTGGCCGACATGCACCAGATGCTCCAGACCCGGCTGAAGCGTATCCGCTTCATCGGCCACGAGGGAGCAGAGAAATGGGCCGCCGCCGTCGCCGAGCACGAAGAGATGATCTCGGCGCTCGAGGCCCGCGACGCGGCGCGGCTGTCGGACGTCTTGGGGCGCCATCTGGCGAACGCCTGGGAACGGGTCCGCAGCGCCATCTGATTAAAGGCAACTACGATCTCAGCGGAGCTTCGGCAGAAGCGCCGTCAATGCGCGGGCGACCGTTTCCCGGCTATAGGGCTTCCTGACGATGGGCACGTCGGCGAGGTTGTCAGGAAGTTCGGCGCCTTCGCCGTAGCCCGTGGCGAAGACGAAGGGGATGCCCCTTGCGCGCAGGGCCTCCGCCACCGGGAAAGAGGTGGTCGCGCCGAGATTGATGTCCAGCACGGCAAGGTCCGGCGGCGAGGCGTCGATCTGCTGGAGGCCCTGGCGAACCGAATTGGCGGCAAACACCCGGGTAATGCCCTCCTCTTCCAGCATCGATTCCAGATCCAGCGCGATCAGCATCTGGTCCTCGACGACGAGGATGGCGGGATCTGCCTGCCGCAGGCTCGCTCCGGCACCCGACCGGCTCGCCTGGCCGTCGCCCGCGTCCCTGGCGTAGCGCGGCATCTGCCTGACGTGCAGCGGCGGGATCAGGAAACGTGCCACGAGACCCGACGGCGGGAAGGCGATGGTGCTTTCGCCGTTGAGGTCGTAGGGCACGCTGCGCTCGATGAGCGCACTGCCGAAGCCCCTGAGGGCGGGAACGGAGACGATCGGGCCATTGCTCTCCGACCAGACGATTTCGCAGCCGGCTCCGTACTCAATGCTCCAGCGGACCTGGAGCGCTCCCTCCGGGGCGGAGAGCGATCCGTACTTCGCCGCATTGGTGGCCAGTTCGTGGAACACCAGCGCCATGACCGAAAAGGCCCGGCTGTCGATCCAGACGTCCGGCCCGTCGAACGCGACCGTCCGTCCGCCGGACATGTGGGGCTTGAGTTCGGCCTGCAGCAGATCGGCGAGGATGCCGCCGCCGTCTCCGCGAACCACCTGGTCGTGGGCGACCGACAGGGCCTCGATGCGGCCCTGCAGGTTCGACACATAGGTCTCGATCGTATCCTTGTGCCGCTGTGGCCCGGTCACCAGCGACTTGATCACGGCCAGGATGTTCTTGACGCGATGGCTCAGTTCCTGATTGAGCATCCTCTGGCGGACTTCCGACTTCTGGCGCTCGCCCGCCATCAGTTCGTTGTGGCGCAGGACGACCTCGACGATCGCCACCCGCGCGATCTCCGCGATCTCGCGCTCGGCTTCGGTCCACGGCTCGGACCGCTGCTCCACCGTCTCCTTCCAGATGGCAAAGCTCTTGCGCGGCGTCAGCCGGTCGCCGTGCGGTCCGGTGTCATACGTCTTGTCCGGGTTGCCCGCCCAGTTCAGCGTATGCACCCATTCCTTCCGGAAGAAGAGGAGGCAGTCCGAGCCGGTCTGCGACAGCGGTATGGCCAGCATCCCCGATACCCTCTCGCTGTAGTCAGCGGATGCGGGCAGCTTCTGGGACAGCGCATGCGTCGCCCAGATCCGCCCTGCGCAGACGGGCCCGACAAAGCGCAGCAGCTCCGGCAGCGCCTCCTCGGGCGGCACCGATCCCTGGGCGGTCCAGGTTCCGTCGAACATCACGCCGATGCCGTCGTTCGGCAGGAGTATCGAGAACTCGGCCAGGCTCTGCCGCAGCAACTCGCCGACGTTCTCGTGATGCGAGGACAGGATGAGAAAACGGTCGAGCGCCTGCCGCGTGCCGGTCACCGCCGCGATGCGCCGCCTTTCCTTCAACGAGGTCAGGCGCAGCGAGAAGAACTCCCCGAACACCTCCATGGCCACGCGCTGGGCCATGGGAAGCGCCCGCGGCGAATAGTGATGGCAGGCGATCAGGCCCCACAATTGCCCGTCGACGATGACGGAGATCGACATCGACGCCGCCACGCCCATGTTGCGCAGGTACTCGCAATGAATCGGCGAGACGCTGCGCAGGTGGGCGAAGCTCATGTCGAGCGGCTCGCCGGAGGCGTCGAGCACCGGCTCGACGGGCACCCGCTCGCCGCCGGCATCGGAAATGACGCGGATCGTGTTCTTCAGGTACAGCGCCCGCGCCTGCTGCGGGATGTCGCTCGCCGGAAAGTACTGTCCGAGGAAGCTCTCGAGGTCCGCGCGCTTCGCCTCGCTGACGACCTTGCCCGATCCGTCCTGCTCGAACCTGTAGATCATCACCCGGTCGTAGCCGGTGGTGGCGGCGACGATGCGCGCCGTCTTCGCCACCAGCCCGTCGACATCCGCGATGTCGGCAATCCGGCCTATCATTTCCCTGACGATATGCAGCGGCTGCTCGCTTTCGGGCGCCGGCTCGAATTCGATGATGGCGGTCGACTTGTGCTGGTGGACGGCCACGTCGAACCGGCGGCCGCCTGTCGTCGCTCCCATCATGAGCGCCGGGCGCGACGCCACATTGGCGGTTGCCAGCGCATTGCGAAGATCGTGCACCAGCGCACTGTCCAGGACCTCGGCAAGCCGCAGCCCGCCCAGGTCGCCGCCATGGCCGAGCATCGCGGCGGCGTTTGCGGAGGCGCGCTCGATCCTGGACAACGCGACGTCGCAGGCAAGGAGGCAGCCATGCGGCTGGATGCTGCCCGGAACATGGATGGGCTCGCGATCGCAGGTATCGAGGCTTACGGCTTCATCGGTCGGCGACAACAGCATCTCTCTCACGTGAACTCCGACAGATAGATAGCCAGGCTCGAAAGTCCATGACAATGATGCGCGTCATCGAAGAAAAGGGGCGGCCCGCCCGGACCGCCCCCTTGATCGGATCATCTTGCCGGCGGGTCCGGCTGCGGCCGAACACCTGCCGTCGCCCCGCGTCAGCCTTCGCGTTCGCCGGTGAAGTTCAGCAGCAGCTGGAAGATGTTGACGAAGTTCAGGTACAGCGACAGCGCACCGAACACGGCGAGCTTCTGCTGGGATTCCTGGTCGAAGTTGTCGGCATACTGCTCCTTGATGTTCTGCGTATCCCAGGCGGTCAGGCCGACGAAGACGACGATGCCGATGACCGAGATGGCGAACTGCAGGGCGCTCGAGCCGAGGAAGATGTTGACGATCGAGGCGATGACGACGCCGATCAGGCCCATGATCAGGAACGATCCGAACCGGGACAGGTCACGCTTGGTGACATAGCCGTAGAGGCTGGTGGCGCCGAACATGGTCGCGGCAATGAAGAAGGTCCGCGCGATGCTGGCGCCGGTGAAGACCAGGAACACCGAGGCGAGCGACAGTCCCATCACGGCACAGAAGGCCCAGAACGTCATCTGCGCGGCGGACGCCGACATGGTCTGGATGCGGAACGAGAAGAAGAAGACGAAGGCCAGCGGCGCCAGCATCACCACCCATTTCAGCGGCGACGAAAAGATCGGCACATAGAGCGCCGGCGTCGTGCCGACGATGAAGGCGACGAGGCCGGTGACGACGAGCCCGAGGCCCATGTAATTGTAGACGCGCAGCATGTGCTGGCGCAGGCCCTCATCGAAGGCGGCCGCGGAAATCTGGCTGTGACCGCCGAAGCGGCTCTGGTTGGGATACATGTCGGTCTCCTTTGACAATCAGTAGAGGGAGTTCTTCAGAAGTTCGGCCTCGTCGGCGAGGCCGGTCTCGGGCGTGCTGGACACGACCGCATAGGCCACGTCACCGATCTGCCACCAGGCGGCCTCGGCGTCCTTGAGGTTGAGATCGGTCACCGGCTCGACCGCGAAATGGCCGGGTCGGACGGCAAACAGCGAAATCCGGGTGCCATCGGCGGTGCCGATGCTGACCTCGACGCTCGGCCCGTAGCCGGACGGGAAGATCTGCACGTCTCCAACCGTCCAGCCGACCGGCAGCTCCGGCATGACGATCGCCGTCGCCGCCCGAATGTCCTCGCGGTCATAGGTCTTCGCCTGCGTCTGCGACGGCATGCCCTTTCGCACGAGCGCCGTCTGATGCGCGCGCACCGCCTGCTCGACGAAGGCGGGCGGAGGAACGGAGGCGTTCACCTCGCGCATGGCCAGCGGACCGAACGACGAATGGGCGACCCAGCCGGCGGAAACGAGCAGCGCGACGGCGGCCACCCGCCGGATCGCCATCCACATGCGCAGCCCCGCAAGGCCGGCGGACAGGTGGCGGGCAGCCTCGCGGGTTTCGGGCCGTCCGGTCACGACGTCCGCCGCCACGGCAAGCCGCAGGGTCGTTCGCATGCCGAGATCGGCCATGACCCGGGCGGCGACATCCGGATGGCGGGCCAGATAGGTCTCGACCCTGAGGCGGCCGTCGGCATCGAGCTGGTTGTCCACGTAGGCGTCGAGATCGGCATCGAGAATGGTGGCGGTGTCAGTCATCGCTGTCTCCCACGAGCCTCAGATGATGGGGCTGCCCCGGATTCTCCTCGAAGGCGCGCAGCCGTGCGCGTGCCCGCGAGACGCGCGACATCAGGGTTCCCACAGGCACGCCGAGCACCTCGGCCGCCTCCTGGTAGGACAGGTCCTCCACGGCCACGAGATGCAGCGCCTCGCGCTGTTCTTCCGGCAGTTCGAGAAACGCCTCCCGGACCTGGCGCAACCGGACCGCATGCTCCTGGGTCGCCGGGTATGCCGGCTCGGCCTCCAGCGCTGCCGTATCCTGGCGGCGCCGGCTGGCCAGCGTGGAACGCAGCCGGTCGACATGCGTATTGTGGACGATCGACAGCAACCAGTTGCGAAGATTGCCGCCGCTCCTGAAGGTCGAGCGCCGCTCATAGGCCTTTACCAGGGCGTCATGGACGAGGTCTTCGGCATCCGACGAATTGCGCGCGAGCGAGCGCGCGTAGCGCCGCAGCGCGCCCAGCTGTTCGATGACGTCGAAGGGTCGTCCATTTCGATCCATACCCGCATATACGGAACCAGGACGCGATGTCTTCCATCGCCCGACGAATTATTTCGTGAAGGCCGCGGAACGCGGCGTCGACGCAACCGGCAACGCGACACCGGGTTAACGCGCGCCAGGACTGCATTTTTCAGTGAATAACCTGCCCCTGCGACCTCATTCTCCGGGCATTGGCGTTGACAGCAGACAGATTTATGACAACCATCGACGTAATATTCGATCAATATACGTTACCATCGTTATTTTCGGTGAGTATTGCCGGCCAGTGGCCCGCATTCATCCTTTGGGTGATGGGAATCTGGTTATGTTGCTATAGGCTTAGCCGGCTCAAACGCTTGCCGGACCGGGGCGACAACACGGCAGGCGAACCTCCGACGGCCGCCGCCCTCCCCCAAAAGGCGTAGCCCCTACCCCGCCCGAGGGTACCGTCCTAGCTCAAAGCGGTAGCACTCTTGCCAGCGTCGGGTCGGCCCATGCGGCCGGCGCAGCGAATACCCCGCTATGCAAGATCGTTATTATCGGGTAAATAAGCTATACCTCATACATAATATTCAAGTTTAATAACCGTGAGTGAATGCGAAGTTCGGGGCCTATAAGTATAGTTGGGGCTAGCACGCATTATCCACTGCACCTCTGCGAGACAGAGGGGGATAGTCGTGCGTTGTAGGGAGTAAAAAAGCTATGAACTCGGCAATGGTATCCACCGGCAAGGAAATAGCAGGCAGTCTCATTCATCCCATCGCACTTGATCCTTCCAATCCTTCTCATGCAAAGGTCTTCGAGGGGGTACATGGTGCGAGAGAACGTTCTCTCCTGATCATCGACAATAGAGCACTGGACCGCCAATGCCTTGCCCAGTGTATTTCCGCGCACAAGATCGACATGGACGTCGTCGCGTTCGGCTCCATGGAAGAGTGGAAGCGCAAGCGGCAGGACTATCCCCCGCTCGCAGCCATCCTGCTCAATGTGGGCGGCCGCAAGATCGTTGAGCCCTCCGTCTCCGAGGAGATCAAGAAGCTCGCGGCCGAATTCGAGGCACCGATCATCGTATTGGCGGATACGGACGATCTTGCCCAGATCATGAAAGCCCTGGAGTGCGGAGCCAAGGGCTACATCCCGTCGTCTGTCAGCATCGACGTCTGCATCGAGGCGATCGCGCTGTCGCTTGCCGGCGGCATCTTCGTCCCGGCCAGCAGCGTCTTCGCCATGCGCCAGGTGCTCGAAACCGGCAGCCCGGTGTCCCGGCCCCTCGCGGGCATGTTCACCGCCCGCCAGGCCGAAGTCGTCGAGGCCCTTCGTCGCGGCAAGGCCAACAAGATCATTGCCTATGAGCTGAACCTGCGCGAGAGCACGGTCAAGGTTCATATCCGCAATATCATGAAGAAGGTGAAGGCCACCAACAGGACCGAAGTCGCCTACAAGATCAACGATCTCTTCCCGGTCGACTTCTCCGCCGACACGGCCAGCCGGCTGGAACACTGAAGGCGAGCGGCCCGCGCTTCTGCGCGGCGCCGTCTTCCTTTCCCACTCTTCTGCTGCACCTGTTTCCGGGCTCCCTCGCGGAGCCCGGAACCGTTTTCAGCGGTCAACATGCCTCGTTCTCCGTCCGCTGATCTTTCGGTCCGCCATCCTTACGGCTCGACCGCGGCGATTGACCTATCTGGCACCTGGGGGATTTAGAGCGCCTTCCGCACAGGGCTTCCGCTTCCCGGTTCTGGTCTCCGTTTGCGGCCCCTCGGGGAAAGGGCCGCCCGAAAAGGCCCGCGAGGCCCTCTCGGATTTCTGCGTCTGCGCCCGGCCACCATCGAAACCAGGCGCCTGCCGTCCGTCGATTGCAGGTCCCAAGGGCAGGTCCCGTGCCGGGCATCCCGCTAGAGACCGGTACCCCGGAGCACCACCATCGGCGTTCTGGACAGGATCCAGAGATCCGTGGCGAAGGACATCATGCCGAAATAGCGGGTGTCGTGGATTGCACGTTCCGCGAAACTGCAGCCGTTTCGGACACTGATCTGCCACAGCCCCGTCAGGCCGGGACGCATCTGGAAGTAAGACGTGCCGGGATACTGGGCGCGCTGCTCGGGCAGCATCGGCCGCGGCCCGACCAGGCTCATGTCGCCGCGGAAGACGTTCCACAGCTGCGGCAGCTCATCGAGGGAGTACTTGCGCAGGTAACGGCCGACCCGGGTGATGCGCGGGTCGTCCTTCAGCTTCTGCGTCAGTTCCCACTCGATGCGGGCCGCGGTGTTTTCGGCAAGGTACTCCTGAAGCCGCTGGTCCGCCATCGGCACCATGGTGCGCAGCTTCCAGAGATTGAAGATCCGGCCATCCTTGCCGATGCGCGGCTGGCAGAAGAATGCCGCCTGGCCGTCCAGCCTGACGAGCAGGGACAGTATGCCGACCACGATCAACACGAGAGGAGCGATCGCGAGGGTGAAGAGGATATCGAACAGTCTTTTCGACGACAGGTAGACAGATCGCGAGCCCGATGTCCGGGCCTGTGACGCCGGTTGGGTCGCAAGCCCGAGCGAATAGGGCAGGTGGTCTTTCGACATTATATAGCCTCCGCGTACGCCCGACACAGCCGCAAGCGTCCCGTGCCGTTACGGCACACAAGAAGGCTCGGCGCCGGCAGATCCTGCCGGTCCGGTTGGCTTCAGTTGGTTCGAAGGCGCTTGAGCAAGACTATATTAACCATATGAAATCGCGGCTCAATAAATCCCCGTTAGCCAATTCGATCTAGGTTATCGGGATGATCACCCTGTACGTCGTTCGGTAGTGTTTGGTGAGCGTTTCGGGGTAGGAACGGCACCGACACGGCAGTCGTCGGGCGCTGCTTTGGCCCCGCAGGCGCAAGCGACGGCCACCATGGGGCGAAGGTTCGGGCATCGACGGTTGAAGGCGACGCCGCAGAGTACGAACGCATGGAGGATGGCCGTCACCTCCGGCAGTTTCGATGGCGGAAAACGATCCCGCCTGTCATCCTTCCATCACCCGACGGCCCGTCGAGGGTCCCCTGCCGATGGCGGCCGGGCGGCGCCCGGCCGGAAATGTCGGCGCTCCCGGTTGGCAATGGCCGAGAACGGTAAGGCATAGGGCGAGCGCGACTACCCAAATGGGTTACCGCGCGCCGATTGCGCGAACGCTTCACCCACCATTGACGATCTATCGTGCGATGCGCGGCCGCCGGAGAATGGCTTCCAGGCAATGGGGCCCTCTGGTGTCACGCGTGGATTCGTAATGAATAGCTTGGACTTGCGGTTCTATCTTTCACTGCTGATCAGGCGGCTGCCGCTTGTGCTGGCAATCGCCGTTTCCTTTGCGACGCTGATCGCAGGGGCCGCCTACATGCTGCCGACGAAGTTCCGGGCCAGCTCCAAGATCCTCGTCGAATCGCCGCAGATCCCGTCCGAGCTCGCCCGGTCCTCGGTCGCGATCGGGCCGGCGGAACAGGTGCAGATCCTCCAGCAGCAGATCACCACCCGCGACGACCTGCTCGCGCTCGCCGACAGGTTGAACCTCTATGCCAATGCCGAGGTACCGCCGCTGCCGGAAGACATCGTCGACGACATGCGCTCGCGGATCTCGATCGAGGAGGTGCTCGTCGATTCGCAGGGCCGCAACATGAGCGCGGTCATCTTCGACGTGTCCTTCACGTCGGGCGATCCGGTGCTGGCCGCGCGGGTGGCAAACGAGCTCGCGAACATGATCCTCGCCCGCAACCAGCGCCAGCGGACGGACCGGGCCGGCAGCACGCTGCAGTTCTTCAACCAGGAGGTCGCACGCCTCGGCACGCAGCTGAGCAAGCTGGAGGCCGACATCCTCAAGTTCAAGACCGAGAACAAGGACACGCTGCCGGAAAGCATCGACTTCCGCCGCACCCAGCAAAGCAATCTGCAGGAACGGCTGGTGTCGCTGGAGCGGGAGGAATCCGACCTGCGCTCGCGGCGCATCAATCTGATCGCGACCTACACCAATACCGGGCGCATCTCCGATGCCGCCCCGCTGACGCCGGAACAGCAGATGCTGGCCGATCTCAACCGCGCGCTCGCCGAACAGCTGGCGATCTTCTCCGAAACGAGCCCGAACATCGCCGCGCTGCGGGGCCGCATCGCAGCCCTCCAGGCGAAGCTCTTGGCGCGGGAGCCGAAGGCCCTGGCCGAGGCCAAGACCGATCCGCGGCAGCGCGACGACATGACGTTCGGCCTCGATCTCCAGCTCTCCGACATCGACCAGCGGCTCGAGGCCATTGCACGCGAGCGGGTCTCGACCGCGCAGAGCATCGACGAACTGACCCGGTCGATCACGGCCACGCCCGCCAGCGAGACCGTCCTGACGGCGCTCGAGCGCAACCGGGCCAATGTCCAGACCCAGTATAACGAGGCGATCGCGCGGCGTGCAGAAGCCTCGACGGGCGAACAGATCGAAATGCGATCCGACGGCGGGCGCGTTTCCATCCTCGAAGCCGCCACGCCGCCGCTCGAGCCGGTCAACAAGAAACGGTTGCGGATCATGGCGCTCGGGCCGGTCGCGGGCCTCGGCCTCGGCCTCGGCGTCGCACTCGCGCTCGAAATGCTGAACCGCACCATCCGCCGCCCGGTGGAGCTCGCCAGGCTGCTGCAGACGCAGCCCCTGGCGATCATTCCGGAGATCGCGCCGGCGCGCGGCGGCTCGTCCCCCAGGCGCAAGCGCGGGCTCGCCGCACTCGTCTCCTCAAGCTTCATGGTGCTTGCTTGTCTCGCGGTCACACCCGAGCACCTGGCGCAACTGCTGTTATCGGGAGTGGCCTGACATGCGGTCCAGCCTTGCCATCACCTTCGATCAGTCCGCTGTTGCCGGGAGCTAGGCCATGGAGCAGATACCCGCCCCTCTTCAGGAAGCCATGCGGTTCCGCAATGCCGACCGGCTGGCCGAGCAGACCGTGCAGGCCTGCGCGCGCTTCGAGCAGGAAATGGTCTGGGAGAGCCTTCCCATCCTGGCGGTGAACCCGCAGATTGCCGAACGCGGCCGCATCGTGACGTTCGCGCGGTCAGACCCCGCCCATGTCGCCTTCGACATGCTGCGCACCCGCTTGCTGCAGACGTTGCGCCAGCATGGCTGGACCTCCGTCGCGATCACCTCGCCGACGCCCTCGTGCGGAAAGTCGCTGGTGGCGCTGAACCTGGCCTTCTGCCTCGCCAACCAGAAGGACTGCAATACGGTGCTGATGGACCTGGACCTGAAGCAACCGCAGATCGGCCAGACGCTCGGGGCCAGGAACAGCGGTTCCATGGAAGATCTTCTCAGCGGCAATTGCGAACTGCACGACGTGATGCAGCGCTATGGCGATAATCTTGCGATCGGCATGAACAGCCGCCCGGTCAAGTACTCGGCCGAACTCCTGCAGAGCATGGACGCCGCCAAGGCCCTCAGGGACATGCGAAAGCGGCTGAACCCGCACGTGATCCTCTACGACCTGCCGCCGATGCTCTCGCGCGACGACGTGACCGCGTTCCTGCCGAACGTCGACTGCGCCATTCTCGTGGTCGGGGCCGAAAAGAGCACGATCGAGGAAGTCGACGCCTGCGAACGCGACCTGGCCGAACGATCGAACGTCGCCGGCGTGGTCCTGAACAGATGCCGCTACGGCCCGGGCTATTGAGCGGCCGCAGCCCGCGGGCCAGCGGGACCGGCGGCCCGTCCCGGGCACACCCCCCGTTCCTGTTTTTGGCACTGAACCGCGGCTGCCGAACCACCGGGCGACACCGGCCGGCGCGTCGACTGATTCGCGATTTCGCGCCGGCGCCGGCCGATCCCAATCCATGGAATCGCAGCTGCGGAGACGGGTGGCCGGAGCCTGAAAAACACCCTTGTGATTCGCAGCCGGAGCCCGTTCGACGAAGCCGCGGCAGCGCGAATTGGGGATTGCAGGCGTCGATTCGCCCACTTCTGGATTGCAAAATTGCGATATTCAGAAAAATTTTCGATTCTCGCCTTTTGGGCGAAATTTCGCGCGACTCTCGCAATCGTCAATAAGAATTCCCTAATGTTTTCAGTGTTTGTTGGCGCGTAACAGGTTTCCAAATTCAACTTTTGCGCACAACACCAGGTCGGCGGCTGCCTTAATTTTGGCAGTTCGGATTCTGGCAAATATTTCAAGAATAAGTCCGAACCGAACCAGCTAATGTGGCAGCAATATGGCCACTATAGTGGGCAGTCTTACTGGTTCCGAGGCGTTGCAGCCCCCGGAAAGCTGCACTATTAGTTCTCCCCGTAACGCCGGATTAACCAAAAATATTAACCGGCTTCGCACATAAGTAGTAACCACTCATCTCCAAAGGGTTCAGGGTGGGGAGAAAGGCAAAGTAGCAGTGACAAGCACAATTCGCGATGTAATCAAGGCCGGAGTCCAGGCTGAGACGGCGCATGCCGACTTGATCGGCAATCCCATCAACGAAAATGGCCAGGCTGTAGCTCTGTCGCTTGATAAGCTGCTCGACCTTCTGTCGAGCAAGTTCGATGGGCTGGATGCCGATGCCTATAACGAGCGCGTCAGCAAGCTGATCGACGATTTCGGAAAGAAGGCCTCCGACGACAAGGGCGGCTGGGGCGAGGTCTCGGTGACCGAGAAGACCGGCACCGCGGCCACCAAGGCCGACCTGCAGTCGTCGACCGAGCTGTCCTCCGTCAAGACCGCCGGCGTCACCGACGCCGTCGCCGAAACGCAGCCGG